>JAIRZS010000264.1 GCA_031267115.1 Treponema sp. | reverse complement strand
TTTTTTATTTATATTATTCATTTCCATTTCATCAGAAAAATGTATTGTTAAGTCTTTTCTAAACTCAAATGTATTTTCTTCAAATTGGTTTCCAACACCAAACAATATATCCTTTTTTGAAAGACATGAAATCATTATCATTCCATCAGTTTTACAATGATTTATACAATTTTCAATTATCCTTTCCCGTTCATGCTTTAAAAATAATTGCATTATATCATAACAAAAAATACAATCATATTTTTTATCCAAATTAATATCCAGTATATTCCCTTTAATAAAATTTATTTTCGGCGCAAATGTTTTTCCAATGCATATTGCTTCATCCGATATTTCTATTCCATCAACACAATATCCTTTTTCAGTAAAACATTTTCCATTTCTACCATAACCAATACCCATTACTAAAATATTCTTTATATTGTTTTCCTTGAATATTTTTTCACAATCTATTGCCATTTTTGATGGTTCAACACCCCAAATAACTTTTTTATCTATGAACCTATTATTCCAGAAATCTTCTGTTCCACTGTTTCCCATTTTATTTCCTTATCAAAAATTAAAATAACACAACTAATTTATTTTGTCAATTATTTTATTAAACAATTTTTTGCAAAAATGACACATAACTGTCATTTTGCTGTAATACGCATATTGCTCCCAAACAAAATCCGGTACTCCGGTTTTCTTCTTTTGTCAATATGTCCACAATGACCAGTGTCCACAATGACCAGGTCCGTAAGTGGGTACGTATATTCCCGGATTTACCGCAAAGTCAAATCGAACCGAAGGTTCGCAGTCGAATAAGTTCTTGCTCTGAGGTCCTTTCTTTGACTTTTTTCTTAATACTTCTTTAACTTTTTCGACTTTGCGGTTAAAAACTCAGCCGCGGGGGCTACAGAAGGGGCGGCAGCCGCGCAAGGGATTGGAGGAGTGCCGCCCCGCAGGGGCGAGCAGACCCGGCGCGGAGCGCCGGGGCCGGAGCGATAGCGGAGCTCCGGAAAGCCCGGTTTCCGGCGCAAAGCGCCGGAAATGCGCCCAAATTCATCTTGCAATTTATCCTATACTTTTGTATAGTGTTTATATGGAACTCAGCGAGAAAATCGCCGTGCTTTCGGCGGCGGCAAAGTACGACGCGTCCTGCGCCTCTTCCGGGAGCGGCAAGGCGGGCGACGGGTTTTCGGGCGGAACAGGCGGCGGCAGGAGGCAGGGCGCGTCTTTCGGGGCGGCGCTGCCCGCCGGGGTCTGCCATAGCTGGACAGGAGACGGCAGGTGCGTGAGCCTGCTCAAGGTGCTTTACTCCAATGTGTGCCGCTTCGATTGCAGTTACTGCGTCAACCGCGCCTCCGCCGATACCCGCCGCGCGTCTTTTACTACCGGGGAGCTGATAACCCTTACCTGCGAATTCTACCGCCACAATTATATCGAAGGGCTTTTTCTGTCTTCCGGGATATTCGCCGATCCGGACATTGTGATGGAAAAGCTCATCGAAACGGCGCGTAAGCTGCGCACGGAGGCGGGCTTCGGCGGCTATATCCACCTCAAGATTATCCCCGGTTCCGGGGAAAAACTCATACGGCAAGCCGGACTTTGGGCGGACCGGCTTTCGGCGAATATCGAGCTTCCCACGGATAAAAGCCTGAGGCGTCTCGCGCCCCAGAAATCGGGAAAGGTGATCTTCGGGGCAATGGAAGAGGTTGTGGCCGCCGAAAAGGAAAACGGCGAGGACAGGCAGAGGAGCCGGGCGTTCCACCCGGGCAGGGAGACGCCGGCCTTCGCGCCCGCCGGGCAAAGCACCCAGCTTATCGTGGGGGTTTCCGCGGAAAACGACCGGCAAATTATCGGCCTTTCGGGCGCGCTCTACCGGAAATTTTCCCTCAGGCGCGTGTACTATTCCGCCTATACACCGGTGGGCGTGCCGGGCAGCGGGGGTATCCCGGACTCCCGGCTACCGGAAATCAGCGGCCCTCCCCTGGCCCGGGAACACCGGCTTTACCAGGCGGACTGGCTTCTGCGTTTTTACCACTTTTCCCCGGAAGAAATACTGGAGGGCGGTTCCGAGCATCTGGATATACAGGTTGATCCAAAAACCGCCTGGGCTTTAAGGCACCCGGAACGCTTTCCGGTGGAACTGGGCCGCGCCGATTACGAAGAGCTGCTCCGGGTACCCGGCGTGGGGGCGACATCGGCCCGGCGTATTATCGAGCAGCGGCGTTCCCGTTCCCTGTCCTACGAGGGCTTACGGCGCCTCGGGGTAGTCCTGAAACGCGCCCGCTATTTTGTCACGGTGGCGGGCGCTGCCATCGACCGCCTGGACGACCTAAAGCGGGTACGGCGGGTTATTGCCGATACCGACGGCGGCGGGCTCCAGCTTCCGCTGTTCGACTTTTAGGGGGCGAACTCCAATAGGCTTTTATTTAAGGGTTTTCACCGCGAAGTCAAAGAAGTCGAATAAGTTTAATAATTTTAATAAGCGCGATATGAAAGCGGTACTTCTTTCCTTCCTTTTTATGCTTCTTTAACTTTTTCGGCTTTGCGGTAAAAAATTACGGGTTAAATTTCGACTTTGGGGGTAAAAATTTCTTAACAGGGAGGAAGTACGATGCGTGATTTGATTGATGATGAAAGCGTTGGGGGATTTCTTGATGTGCCGGGGCTGCGCGAATACCTGCGGCGCGCCGGCTGTGAAGCGGGGGCGGAACAGGGCGGGCTTTTTGATGAGGAGGCCGGCCCGGGGCCAGGCGATTTGATCTCGCTTGTCCCCCCGGAACTCCGCGGGCTTTCGCCCTATGCGTACAACGCGGCTGTCCTCGCCGCCATGAGCGACCCCCCGCCCGCCGAATCTATCCGGCGTTTTTGCGGCAGGCTGTTTTCCGCCGCGGATACCGCCGGCAGCAAAACCGGCTGTTGTCCCGCGGGGCCGGAGGCGCGGCTTGCCGCGGACACCGTTGCGGCCGACCGCGGCGACGATGATGTCAGGGCCGTACTGGAAGCCGCCGCCAAAGTTACCCGCGAGATTGACCGGCTGCGCGGCCTGCTGCGTTTCCGCCCGGACAGGGCGGGAATGTACATAGCCCGGTGCGCGCCGGATCATTTTGCGCTTCCCGCTCTGGCCGGGCATTTTGAGACACGCTTCGGCGGGACGCCCTGGGCTATTATCGACGAAAAGCGCCGCCTTGTCCTGGCAAAGTTCCCCGGCGCAACTCCCCGCCTTGCCGGCCTGCCCGCGTTTACGGAAACCGCCGTTCCCCCGGACAAAACATCCGGCGAAGAAGCGGCGCCGGATTGCTGGGAGGATCTTTGGCGTACCTATCACCGCTCCGTAAACAACAAGGACCGGGAAAACCCGGGCCTCCAGCGCCAGTTCATGCCGGAACGCTACTGGAAGTACCTTGCCGAAATGCAAGCGCCTTTGCCGTGACCCGCGATAAACGCACGTTATGCGGCAATAAGGGCAAAATTGGCTGGAATATATTGAATGAACTACCTGGCCCTGAAGCTCCCCCGCAAGCGAGTTTTTGGGTATTACACCCGCGCTTTCCAATAAAAACGAACATTGCCGATAACGCAAGGCCGGTTTTAATGATCTGCTGGATGCCATTAGTACGCATTGGATAAATCATGCTTATAAACTCCATGCAACAAATGTCTTTCTGGAATTGA
>JAIRZS010000237.1 GCA_031267115.1 Treponema sp. | reverse complement strand
TTGCCTTCCGTATCGGAACCGGAAAGGTAGAGATTCTGTCCCTGCCGCGCGTACCACAGATAGTGTTTGTCCAGAATGCGGTTGCGTTCGGTTATTACTCTTTCCGTTACAAGCTGCCTTTCAAGGTAATCCGCCAGTTCGATATGATTGCTGTCGCCGGCAAGGTAGTAAATTGTAGTTGTCGTTAGATACAGAACCACCCGCCTGAATCCTTCCGCCAGCGCGGCGTCGTTACGGAAACCGTCCAGAACAAGGTACTGGCTTCCCAGGCTGAGATCGTAACCCGAAAGGCGCAGGCTCTTTCTCAGGGAAACTATTTCAAACCGGATGCGCTGTATTTCCTGGGGGTTTTTGCGGAGGGACTGGAGTTCGGCGCGCCACTGGCGGAGCTGGCTGTCGTAGTTTTCAATTTCCCCGGCGCGGCTCAGGAAAAGCGAAGTTTCCGAAAGCAGTTTCCAAACGTCCTTGAAGCGGTCCGACAGGGCGTCAACGATTTTCTGTGTTCTCTTTATTTCCATAGCGCGGCCTTGCCTCTCTTCTATTATACTCCACAGGCCCGGATTTGTCCGCTGCAAATAATCCTGAAGATGCCCGGGGAGCAGCTAAAGGATAAAAAAGGATAAAGCGTAATTGTTTTTTATCCGGGCGCATCCGCGGGCCAACCTGCCCGTAGGGCAGGACGGCCCGCGGACCGGGCTTTACGCTTGTATCTTTTTTGCCTATGGCAAAAAAGGATACCGCTTCAATCCCTTGCGCGTTCCAAAATCCGGCATCCTGCCGGATTTTGTAATCGGAGTTTGCCTGTGGCAAACTCCATCTATCCGCCGTTGGCGGATAGCGAGTAATTGCCGCTTCGCGGCAATTACTTCCGGAAACAGCGGCATCCATGCCGCGCGCAGCCCCCGCGGCTAAATTTTTAACCGCGAAGTCAAAAAAGTCGAATAAGTTAAAGAAGTCTTTTCTTCCCTGCTTCTTGCGGCATGGATGCCGCTGTTTACTCGCTCTCCGCCGCAGGCGGAGAGGTGGAGTTTGCGCTCCGCGCAAACTCCGATGCCGTAAATTGGCATGGATGCCAAAATACGGCACTTCCTCGACTTTGCGGGAAAAAACGTGATTGTTGTACCGGCGTTGCGGTAAAAAACTGGATTGATGTCCCGGCTTTGCAGTAAAATTCCGGTAGATTTGGCGCCTGGCGCCATATTCGGGAACCTCTCTGGTAATTTCGCCTGAAAAATGCTAGGATTGCCCCATGATCACTATCGCCTTTGCGGGCGGAGGGACCGGCGGCCATATTTATCCGGGCCTTACAATTATCGCCAGCCTGAAAAAAATTTTCCCCTGTCGGGTTTTCTGGATCGGCGCGGATACCGGCATGGATCGCGCCATCGTGGAAGAGGCCGGAATCGAATTTCGCGGCATCCCCGCAGGCAAGCTCAGGCGTTATTTTTCCCTGAAAAATTTTGTAGACATCTTCAAAGTGCTGGCCGGCTTTTTCGCCGCCCGAACAATCCTCAGCCGGGAAAAACCGGCGCTTCTCTTTTCCAAAGGCGGTTTTGTAAGCGTCCCCCCCTGCGTCGCGGCTTCTACCCTTAAAATACCCGTCTTTACCCACGAAAGCGACTTTTCGCCGGGCCTTGCCACCCGGATAAATCTCCGTTTCGCGGAAAAGATCTTTACCGCTTTCCGGGAAACCGCCGGCCTTCTCCCGCCCGCCGCGCGTAGCAGGGCCGTTTATACAGGGAATCCCATACGCCCGGAATTCCGTGCCGCCTGCGCAAAATCGGGCCGCGCGTTTTTGGGAATCGGGGAGGAAGACCCTGTACTCCTCGTCCTGGGGGGCAGCCTTGGCGCGCGGCAGATAAACGATCTGGTGCGGGAATGCCTTCCCCGTTTAACCGGGCGCTTCGTGGTAGTACACCAGACCGGCCCCGGCGCCGCCTGGGACATTCCCGCCGCGGGCCGCTACAAACCCTATCCCTTTATCCATTCGGATCTGCCCCATGTCATTGCGGCCGCGGCCCTGGTGCTTTGCCGGAGCGGCGCCGGAACAATATGGGAATGCGCCTCGCTTGGAAAGCCGATGATCCTCGTGCCGCTTGCCGGTTCCGGAACGCGGGGCGATCAGGTTGAAAACGCCCGGTATCTGGAAAAGAAGGGCGCCGCGCTGGTCCTTTCCGGCGATGTGAAGGCGGAAGACATAGTAACGGCTGTGGAAAGAATCTCGGAAGATGACGGGGCGCGTAAAAAAATGTCCGCCGCGGCCCTGGAATTTGCCGCCCTTGACGCGGGGCGCCTTATCGCCGAAGCGATAGCGGCACATCCCGGCCTCTCAAAGCGCGGGCCGTCATGAGCTTTTCCGCCCTGGACATCGCCTTTGTAATCCTGATCTTCCTCCTCTCCCTCCGCTGCTTTTTCAGGGGTTTTATCACCGAGCTGATGTCCATGGCTTCCCTAGTGCTGGGGCTTCTCGCGGCCTTTCTGTTTCATAAACCGGCTTCGGCCTTTGTCATGGAAAAATGGCTGCCGGGCAGCGTAATCCTCGCTGATGTTATCGCCACCGCCGCCCTGTTTGTAATCGTGTTTGTTGCGATAAAGATACTGGAACGTATCATACAGGATATTATTTCAGCGGTGGATCTTGGCGGCGTTGACCGCTTTATCGGGCTTTTCTTCGGCTTTGCCGAGGGGGTGCTCCTGGTTACCCTGATCGTCTGGCTCATTTCCGTACAGCCGCTCTTTGACCCGCGGCCCCTTCTGGAATCGAGCATTATCGCGCAAATACTGCTGCCCCTCGCGGGCAGCGCCCGGGAATCCCTTGAAAACGTGTAAATGTGCAAATAGAGGTTTCCATGTTTGAGAATGTGTTAAGCCAGGAAGCGGTAAGCCAGCTTTCCAATGACATCCGCAGCGACAAACTTGCCCCCTCCATGCTCTTCGCCGGGCCCGCCGCGTCAGGCAAGGGAACCGCCGCGCTGGAACTGGGCCGGGCCCTTTCCTGCGAAAAAGACGCGTCGTGGAACTGCCCCTGCCCGTCCTGCGCGCGGTACCGCCTGCTTTACCACCCGGATCTTCTGGCGATGGGGTCCCGGCCCTTTTCCCCTGAAATCGCGGCGGCTGCGGAAGTTTTTGTCCGGGAAAATACCGAAATGCCCGCCAGAATACTCTTTATCCGCGCGGTACGGAAACTGCTGCTCCGTTTTAACCCGGTACTCTGGGAGGACGATCCCCGTTTCTCCAAAATTTTTTCCCTCCTTGAAGGGCTGGAAGACGGCCTGAACGAAATCACCGCCGTGGAGGCCTCCGGCCCTTCCGCGGAGAATACCGCCAGGGCGGAGAAACTCGCCGCGTCCATCCGGAAAAGCGCCTTCAAGCTTGAAGCCGACGGTATGGCGGACCATGTCCCGGTCTCCCAGATCCGCCACGCCTCTTACTGGATGCGCCTGGCCCCCCTTGGCCGCCGCAAATTCCTCCTTATCGAGAACGCCGACCGCATGCAGGATGCCGCCCGGAACGCCCTCCTCAAAATTCTCGAAGAGCCTCCCGAACGGGCGGTTATCGTACTCGCCACCTCGCGCGCTTCGGCGCTGCTTCCGACTGTCGTTTCCCGCCTCCGTCCCTACCATTTCCGCCGCCGTGATGAAGCCGTCGAAAAAGACGTCATCCGCCGCGTGTTCCGGGGCGTCGAGGCCCCGGCGGCTGCCGGCGTTTCCGCTGCCGCAAGGGGGGGCGACAGCCTCATCACAGGCTATCTGGAATCCTTTCTCCCGGTTTCCGGCGGGAAACTCTACCCGCTTGCCGCCTTTTTCGCCGCGTCCCTCGCGGCCCAGGCCCTGTTTGCCCTGAGAAACAAAAACCCATCCCTGCCGCCGCCGGCCGAAATTGTCGCCCTGGGCAAATACAC
>JAIRZS010000168.1 GCA_031267115.1 Treponema sp. | reverse complement strand
CTGGAACTTTTTTTTAAGAGCGGACAATTAGAAAGGGTAAGCGTCAGGGCTCTGTCAATAAAGTTGTACCGGGATTCCAAGCGCCTCGAAGCTCTGCTGGAACTTTTTAGCCCCGCGATGTCGCGGGCCGGCAAAAGCGGTTTCCCGCCGCCGGATATTTCTTTCCTCAAACGTTCCTATCCTGAAACCATGTTTTCGGGTCGGCTTGTTTTTGAATACAAGGTTGACCCGCGGGATCTGCCGGACCCGCAGAACTTGCAAAACCCACAGGTGGTCTTGCGGCCCCTGAGCAATGTTTCGGGCCGCATACTGGGTCTGCCCCTAACACACGCCGCGGCGATACAAAGCATCAAACCTCTCCGGCCAAAGGATCATCCCCTGGTTTTAACCATAGAGAACAAGGAAACTTTTTACGCCCTGGCGGGACCCCGCGGGAACATGGGCCTTTCCCGGTACGATTGTTTTTTGTACACCGGAGGCTACCCCAATCAGGCCGCCGCTACGCTGATTCGGACTCTGGCGGCCTCGGGTTTTTCGTTTTACCATGCCGGCGATCTTGACCCCGACGGCATCCTCATCCTCCAGAACGTCGGGGATATCGCGCAAAAGCCCGTTACTCCGCTATTGATGGATGCCGCGATCTTTGATCACTACCTCCCCTGGGCCAGACCCCTTTCCGCTACGGCCCTCCGGCAGGCGGAGAAAATCCGCGCCGACACCAGGGTCGTCCCCGGCCTGGAAGAACTCCTGCGCCGCATCGCCGACACCCGCCGGGGGGTGGAGCAGGAAATCATTGACTACCGGGGTTAGACTACAAACAACACGAACAGGGCATGTTCTGCTCTGATTTTCAGGATCACGACCGGAATTGCTGCGATCCGGATGTCGCCCGCGATTGACAGACAGGCTGAAGTCTGGGACAATAATGGAAACTACAAAATGGAGGAATGAATGAAGAAGTTAATCCTGGCTGTGATTGTATGCCTGGCGGTCTTTGCGGCCTGTAAACCGGCGGATAAGCCCGTAGCGGCCACGGGGCCGGCCTTCCATATCGGTATCCTGACCGAAACCGTATCCCAGGCCGAAGACGACCTGCGGGGAGCGGAAGAGCTGATCCGCCGTTATGGTCAGGTCAATGAAGGGGGTATGATCCAGCATGTAACCTATCCCGATAACTTTATGGATCAACAGGAAGTGTTTATTTCCCAGGTTACCGCCATGGCCGACGATCCGCTGATGAAGGCGATCATCATTAACAACGCGATTCCCGGTACTGCCGAGGCCTTTAAGCGGGTCAAGGAAAAGCGGCCCGATATTATCTGTATCGCAGCGGAAGCTCACGAGGATCCGCTGGTAATCCAGCAGTCCGCGGACCTGGCTACCAACGCCGACTTTATTTCCCGCGGCTATCTCATTCCCTGGGCGGCCAAGCAGCTTGGGGCTCAGACCTTTGTGCATATTTCGTTCCCCCGGCACATGAGTTACGAATCCTTGGGACTCCGCCGTCAAATCATGGAAGAAGCCTGCAAAGATCTGGGGATCCGTTTTGTATTTGTTACCGCCCCCGATCCCACCAGCGACGTTGGTGTGGCCGGCGCGCAGCAGTACATTCTGGAACAGACCCCACAGTGGATTCAGCAATATGGTGAAGACACGGCGTTCTTCTGTACCAATGATGCCCATACCGAGCCGCTGCTCAGGCAGCTGCTTGTTTACGGCGGCCTGTTTGTAGAGGCCGATCTTCCCTCACCGCTCATGGGCTATCCCGGCGCCCTGGGTCTTGACCTTTCCGCCGAAACGGGTAATTTTCCGGCTATCTTGCAGAAGGTGGAAGAAGCGGTTAACGCAAAAGGCGGCGCGGGTAAGTTCGGGACCTGGGCCTTTTCCTATGGTTTTGCCCAAAGCGCCGGCTGGGGCGAATACGCCAAACGGGTCATTGAGGGAACCGCGGAACTGGGTAACATGGATGACATGTGGGAGGCTCTGGGTGAGTTTACCTCCGGCGCCCAGTGGAACGGCGCGTACTATACCGACGCCAATACCGGCGTCCGGGCGCGGAACCATCTGCTTATTTACATGGACACCTATATTATGGGAAGTCCCGGAAAATACCTTCCCACCACTCAGCAGGAAATACCGGAAAAGTACTACGCGATAAAGTTCCAGGGAAATTAACGTATTTCCCGGTTCAATATTTTTTTGGAGGAAAAAATGAAAAGGAACAGTTTTATTGTCATTGCCGTGGCATTGGCCGCGCTCGTTGTCTCCTGCACAAAAAAGCCGGAAACAACGGCAGCAACAGGGGCTGCGTATCATATCGGTATTTGTACCGGTACGGTTTCTCAGTCCGAAGACGACCTTCGGGGCGCCGAAGAGCTTATCGGGCGCTACGGCAGGGCCTCGGACGGCGGGATCATCCAGCATATCACCTACCCCGATAGCTTTATGGATCAGCAGGAAGTGACGATTTCCCAGATTGTCGCCCTTGCCGACGATCCGCTTATGAAGGCGATTATCGTGAACCAGGCTGTGCCCGGAACCGCCGAAGCCTTTAAACGGGTTAAGGAAAGACGGCCGGACATTATTCTTTTTGCCGGTGAATCCCATGAGGATCCGCTGGTAATTCAGGGTTCCGCGGACCTGGCGGTCAGCGCGGATTTTATTTCCCGCGGCTATACAATTATTTGGGCGGCGAAACAGCTCGGGGCGGATACGTTTGTTCACATTTCGTTTCCCCGGCACATGAGCTATGAATCTCTGGGACTGCGCCGCCAGATCTTCGAAGCGGCCTGTAACGATCTTGGCCTTCGCTTTGTGTTTGTAACCGCTCCCGATCCTACCAGCGATGTCGGCGTTGCCGGCGCGCAGCAGTACATCCTTGAACAGACTCCCCAGTGGATTCAACAGTACGGAACCAACGCCGCGTTCTTCTGCACCAACGACGCCCATAC
>JAIRZS010000161.1 GCA_031267115.1 Treponema sp. | reverse complement strand
AGCCATTTTTCAATCCAGGCGTAGAGCCTGGAAGGGTAGCAGATTACGTCGCAAAAAACCCAGTCCACCGGGCCTATGTCTTCGGGTTTCAGGGTAAAGGCGTCGTGTTTGATAAAATTGACCAGGGGCCGGCCCGATTCGCCGGTCATGGCGAGAACCCGCGCCTCCAGGGGGCTGCGGTCAACGGCGGTTACCGTTGCGCCCAGCTTTGCGAGCGCCCAGGTCCAGCCGCCCGGGCTTGCGCCGGCGTCAAGGCAGCGTTCCCCGGGGCCGGGCCACTTCCTGCGCCTTACCAGGGCCTCCCAAAGCTTAAGGTAGGCCCGGCTCGGCGGCCCTTCCCGGTCTTCCTGGAATTGAACCGCACCGGCCGGAAAGGGGCTGGTACAGGCGGCCGAAGCGGCAAGGGTATGGTCGTCAAGGAGAGTCCAGCTCCCCATAGGCTGATCCGGAAGCAGCCAGGGGAAAGGGCGTCTTTTCAGGGGCAGGGGCGGCAGCTTTTCCGCGATAAGCGCGCCGCGGCGGAACCGGGTAAAAAGCGAGGGCGCCCAGTTGCGCTGGACAGAACGCAGGGCCGCAGCCGCTTCGGAAACGGAATCGAACTCCAGGCGGAAAGGCTCAAGCCAGATATTCCCCGCCCAAAAAACCGGTTTCCGGCCCCCGCCGCCCGTATTGCCGCCAGCGCCCGCGCTGCCGCCGGCATCCGCGCCGCCCGCGTAATACAAATCGCCCCAGACTTCGTCCCAGCCGCCCAATTCATAACGCAGATGGCCTTCAAAACCCCGTACCGCCTGAAAAACCCGGCCCGGCAGGGGAATCATGCCCGGTCGGCCTGCCACTTAATATAGGCGGTAAATTTTTCCCTGTCTTCTTCAGTGGGAAACCGGTCGATAAGGCAGCCGGTCTCCCGCATTTCGCCCCTTATCCGGGTCCAGCGGGGCTTGATGTTCACGCTGAATGCCCCTATCTCCTCAGGTTCGGGAAAAACCTCAAGGGTATATTCATCATCCGTTTCAAGATCGATCATCGACGCGGACTGCGTATCGGGATAAGACAGACAACAGCCGTAAAGGCTGATATCACGCATTAAAACCAGTATCCTGGTATATTTATTGATTCGTACTTTCGCGCTGCTGGCGTATCTAACGAACCTCCGCTTATCCATACAGAGAGTTCCCTCCTGAAATTGCATTGTGCCTATATTATAACCCCGCGCAGGGGGTCGTTGCCATACGCGGCGATTTTACCTTTCAGCCAGGAATTCGGGCGCATCCTGCCGCGCCTCTGGCGCGGCAGGACCGGGCTATCCGCTCCAACAAAAAACCTTACGGTTTTTTGTTCCGCTTCTATCCCTTGCGCGCGCGCCTTTCAGGCGCGACGTTTGCGCACTCTGTACGCTCGCGCACTTCGTGCGCGGTTCAGGCGCGGCGCTTATCCCGACAGCCGCTCTTTAAGCAGTTCGTTCGCCTCCGCGCTTACCGTTTTCCAGTGTTCCCGGTCAGTACCGCCGGATCCGGCAGCAGCCGCCAGCATTTCCGCCAGATTGATGGGCTGCGCCGCGCTGATACGGACCGATGCCGGCGCGATCCTTTTGCGCGTATCGTAGATCCCTCCCATAGTACGGTTGGCAAAATCGTAGAGATTCTGCGCGTATTCAACAGCCAGGGCGATAGATTCGGCGGACGGGTCCGAACCGGAAAAATCAACGGGCGGCCTATGAAAATAAAAGGAAAAATCGGCCAGTTCCATGTGCCGGGAGGCGTGCCAGGCCTCGCCGGCGCGGAGGTCCAGGGCCGCCCGTTCCAGGGCGGGAAGGGCGGCAAGATCAATGTTTTCGGGGAAGATCCTGTCCCAGCAGATCTGGCGTATGGCGTACAGGCGGTTTACCGTATCGCCGGACGGGTTGTCGATACACAGCATGGCGGCGGCGCTCCGCAAAGCCGCGTCAATAACCGAGTCGAGACGGGCGCCGAAATCCTGCCCGGCGCTTCCCCGGTCAAGCCCGTAACGTTTCTCGTTAAGCGCGAGTATTATTTCCCGGCAGCGCAGAAAGCGCGTGTTTAGACCGGATATGCCGGGCAAACCGGGCGCGGGAGGGGCGCGCTCAATACCGCAGATACGCTCCACCCGGCGCAGCAGGCCCGCCGCGCCGTTCAGGGCTTTCCTGCCGTATTCGGGGTAGAGCGACACCGGCAGAATCTCTACAGGCGGGCAGTTTCCCTCCGCGCCCTGCCCGCCGTCCTCCATCAACTGCCTGGCAACGGCAAGGCCGATGCGTACCGTACCCGGCTCGACACGGGGTTCTTCTGCAAGGGTGTAGCTTACCTGGCCTTCCGGGGCCATAGCCAGGGGGTACGGCCCCTCCCGGAGACAGCGGTAAATACGGTTAAGGCCGGCGCTGTCCAGTTTCGCATGGTGGACCGGCATTGCCCCGAAACGGGGAAGCATAAAACGGGTCAGCAGCCCGCCGGTACGGAACAGCTCATAGCCGTGAACAAAGAGGAGGCGGGGAGGGAGGGAAAAACGGACGCCGCGCCTCCGGGCCAGCCCCGCGAGCCGGTAGAGAGTGAACCACATAAGCGCCTGGGGTTCCCAGCCGTTTTGGTGCCTAAAAGCGACAATGGAGCGGCTTTGGCGGGAAAAGGCGCGTTCCATTGCGGGGATAAAGATATCCGCGGCGCTTTCGTCAAGGTAAATCCGGGCGTTCCCGATAAATCCGGCCACATAAAACCGGCTGATCAGCCGCGCCAGGGCAATAACCCAGGGAGTTACCCGAGGCTCCGCAGTGTCTATGGCGGGGAAAGCTTTGATAACCGGAATGGCGAACGGCCTTTTCATAAACATCTGCGTTACCAACCCCCATAGGCCATTTTTGCGGACAGCCGGATAATTATATTGTTTCCCAAAACTACCGGGTTTTGAAAAATACTCTATTTTAATAGAATTTCTACAATATTCGGGTTATACTGTCAACGGAGCGGAGGCGGTAATGGAACAGGACAAAAACAACAGGGGCGAACGGCTTTCTGTCAGGGAAAAACTCGGTTTTGGGGTATTTGACCTCGGGGGGAACATGATGTTCTCCGTTATGGGCTTCTGGTGCCTCCATTATCTGACCGACATTGCGGGGCTGACAGCCGCCCTGGCGGGCTTCGCGCTTATGATTGGGAAAGTCTGGGACGCGGTAACCGACCCGGCAATGGGCCTCATTTCCGACCGGACAAAAACGCCCCTGGGCAGACGGCGCCCCTATCTTTTGGCCGGGGCAATCCCCATGGGCCTCTCTTTCTGGTTCTTCTTCACCGTGCCGAATATATCAAGCCAGGCAGCCCTTGCGGCCTGGGCGGCGCTGGCGCTGATCCTCTTCAACACTTTTTCCACAGTACTCAACGTACCCTACTCGTCACTTACCCCGGAACTGACAGCCGATTACCATGAACAGACCAGTCTCAACGGCTTCCGTTTCGGTTTTGCGGTATTCGGCACGATCATAGGCGCGGCGGCGATCCAGCCCCTGGCCGGCCTCTTTTCCAGCCCCAGGCAGGGGTATTCCATGACCGGCCTTATCCTTGGAGGGATTGTCACCGTTACTTCCCTGCTAACCTTCTTTGGCACCAAAGAAAAGAAACCGGCAGGGACCGATCTGCCCCCGGAAAAATTTCTCAAAACGTACCAGGCGGTTTTTACCAACAGACCTTTTATCATCCTGGTTACAACCTATATGCTCCATTTAACGGCCCTTACCCTGCTGCAGGGCATTATTATTTACTATACAAAGTATATTTACAACAATGAAGCGATCGCGACACCCGCGATGGCGCTGCTATTGGTAGTAGCAATGGTATTTATACCTGTTTCTGTTTTGACTGCGAAAAAAATAGGAAAGAGGGCTGTCTACCAGATTTGCTTTATCATTCTTTCAATAGCAACTGTCGCCATTTTCTTCCTGGGACACGCTTTGGGAATACGCTTCTTTTTCGCCGTCATGGTATTCGCCGGAATAGGCGTCGGCTTCAACTATGTGGCGCCCTTCGCCATGGTTCCCGATACCATTGCATACGACGAGCTGCGCACCGGAAGCCGCAGGGAAGGATCGTATTATGGTATATGGACCTTCTTTTCAAAAATCGGTTCTTCCCTGGCGCTACTGTTGTCCGGCCTCATCCTCCAGGCGGGCGGCTACATTGCCGATGCCGTGCAGTCCGAATCCGCGCTGTTCGCCATAAGGCTCATCATCGGCCCGGTTCCGGCGGCCATTTTTATCTGCGCCGCGTTTTTGATGCGCCTCTACCCGCTGGACGAAAAGGCTTGCAGGAAAATGGCGGAAGAAAAGATCCTCCCGTCAATGAGCCTCCGCGCGGCAAGCCGCGAAGTATCCGGAACGTAGATCTGCCACTGGATCGGAGCCTTGTTCGAAAGAAACTGCGGGCCGGAGATCCGATTATACCAGAATTCTGCTGCCCTGTTATTACCGGCAGGAACATTGAATTGATCCAGAGGAACGGGTTATTAGATATTCTTCTAATGAACTAAAATTCTCTTAATATAACATTACCCTTCTTAATAAAATACCGTACCTGACTTGATCGATCCGGATGCTAAAAGCAATACTTTTAATAATGGAAGGAGAATTATCTTATGAAACTTAAGATGAGATTAACTTTAATCGTCAGCACATTGCTTGTAGTCGTGGTAGCCAGTGTATCGCTTATTTTGCTTTTCTGGGCGCGCTCAATGGAAATTCACGCAGCTTACGATAATTTGGAAAACATGACCGGTTTATATTCCACCAAAATGCAAAACAGGTACGAGAATTATCTGGCTGCAATAGACACTCTGGCGGATATTATGTCTTTCTATCAGAACATTCCCGTTACGGAAAGGCGTTCGCGGTATGACGGGTTTATGGATGATACCATGAAATCAAATTCCATGTACCTGGGAATGTTTACGATTTGGAACCACAACGCTATTGACGGCAGGGATTCGAACTTTGCCAACACTCAGGGGACCGACAGCTCGGGCCGCTACATGACCTGGTACACCAGGCAAAACGGATTTTCGGAAAAGCATTCCTTGTCAGACTACACTTATTACAACGACATAATCGATGAAATGGGCACTTCCGAACCGACAATCAGCACCCCTTATCTTTCCTCGAACGGCTCGGGCGGAAAAGTCCTTATTACCCGGCTGTCCTGTCCCATCCTATCCGAAAATAAAGATATCATTGGAAGAATCGGGGTCATGGTGGATTTTACTTCATCGTCGGAGACCATTGCCGAAATAAAACCCTATGGTACCGGACGCTCGATTTTATACGCCTATGACGGTACTATCGCCGCGCACTACAACAAAGATATGGTAGGCAAAAACGTCCGCGACGGAGAATCGATCTCTATTCTCAGCGAAACAGTGGTTACAGACATAGAAATGAGTATAAAAACAGGAAAGCCTGTACACGGTCAACACAATGGCCGCATTTTTGAAAGTTATCCTTTTTATGTAGGCAACGTAACTACAGCATGGTCTCTTCTGTCTTCCGTCCCGGAAAAAGACATACTGGCCGGGGTAAATACCCTTACCAATATTACCATCATTATTGCGGTTGTTGCCATTATTATTGCAGCGGCAATTACCCTTTTTGTATCGGGAAGTATCACCAAACCTATCATCAGCGTTACCCGGAATCTCAAGGATATTTCCGAAGGCGAAGGGGACCTGACAAAGACAATCCCTGTCCGGGGAAAAGACGAAATTACCGAGCTGTCCACTTATTTCAACAAGACTCTGGAAAAGATAAAGGAGCTGATTGTCACCATCAAAAACCAGACAGTGTCCCTCTTTAACATCGGCAACGAACTCGCCAACAATATGGCCGAGACCGCCTCGGCCATCAACGAGATAACCGCCAATATCCAGAGCGTAAAGGGCCGGGTCATCAACCAGAGCGCCAGCGTCACCGAAACCAACGCCACTATGGAACAGATCACCGTCAACATAGACAAGCTTAACGGCCATGTGGAAAACCAGACCGCCAGCGTGGCTAAGTCCTCCAGCGCTATCGAGGAGATGATCGCCAACATCAATTCCGTCACCCAGACGCTTTCAAAGAATGCCGAAAGCGTGCGGAACCTTCTGGACGCGAGCGACGTGGGCCGCACAGGGCTCCAGGAAGTCGCCGCCGACATCCAGGAAATAGCCCGGGAGTCGGAGGGCCTTTTGGAGATCAACGCGGTAATGGAAAACATCGCGAGCCAGACGAACCTGCTGTCGATGAACGCGGCGATAGAGGCGGCCCACGCGGGGGAGGCGGGGAAAGGGTTCGCAGTAGTGGCGGACGAGATACGGAAGCTTGCGGAGAGCAGCGGGGAACAGTCGAAGACGATAGGGACGGTACTGAAAAAGATCAAGGAATCTATCGACAAGATCACCAAGTCTACCGACGGCGTATTAAACAAGTTTGAGGCCATTGACGGCGGCGTCAAAACAGTTTCCGAACAGGCCGGGAACATCCGGAACGCGATGGAGGAACAGAGCGTCGGGAGCCAGCAGATACTGGAAGTAATCGGGCAGCTTAACGCGATAACGCAGATGGTCAAAGGCGGCTCCGAGGAGATGCTGGAGGGAAGCAAGGAAGTTATCACCGAGGGGAAGAACCTTGAAATGGCGACCCAGGAAATTACGAACGGGATGAACGAGATGGCGACCGGGGCCGATGAGATCAACGTGGCGGTCAACAGGGTAAACGAGATCAGCAGCCAGAACAAGGAAAATATCGATATTCTGGTAAAGGAGGTTTCCCGCTTTAAAGTGGAGTGAACCTTTGCGCGGCAAACTACGCGGTATTGAACCGGGTTTTCGACTAACGAAACGCCCGTTACGCCGGGTAGTTCAGCCGGTCCTGCCCGGCGTTTCGCAGCGTTTCCGCGTAACGCCGGGCTTCCCACTGGGCCATGCCCAGGTTCTGCTCCGAATAGTTGCCGCATTCGGCAGGGGAAGCGCCGGGGATGGGGCCGGAAAAAACAGCAATCCAGTCCAGCATCTCCAGAATTACAGGAAGCACGCCTTCTGAATCGCGATCCCCTTCGAAGATAACATAAAATCCGGTACGGCAGCCCATGGGGCCGAAATACACGGTCCTGGAAGCCCATTCACTGTGGGAACGGAGAAAGGTAGCGCCCAGGTGCTCAATAGTATGGAGAGCAGGCATATCGATCACCGGCTCTTTATTGGGTTCCTTAAACCGGAGATCAAAAGTAGTAATAATAGTGTCCCCGAACTTATCCCGCCGGGAAACATAAAGCCCGGGCTTTAACAGAAGATGATTTACCTGAAAACTGGCAATTTTTTCCATAGTACGCTCCTCATTTCATTGGAGTTATTCAGAAACCGGAATTTCCGAACAATTCCAATACAAAAATACGGGATTACTACAATACCGCATTCCGCACAATGCGGCGGACAATCTCGCCGGAATGTTTGGAGGCAATAGGCAGAAACTCGTCAAATTTCACGGGCGATTCCTTTCCGGCGATATCCGACACCGCCCGGATGAAAAGCCCCGGAATTGAAAATAAATAGCAGGCCTGGGCGATAGCGGCGGCTTCCATTTCCACCGCCCGTATCGAGGGGAAAAGCTCCCGTACCCTGCGGATGCGCCCTTCCTCGTGCATAAATACATCGCCGGAACCGATTAGGCCCCTGACATGGTTAAAGTTTTCCGGGAGAAGGCTTTCGCCCTTGAGTTCGTCCACAGCCCGCTCCGCCGCGATGACCAGATTCTCGGGAACGGTAAAAACCGCCGGCATACGGGGAATTTGGCCCGGCGCGTAACCGAACGCGGTAACATCCACATCGTGCTGGACCAGGCCTTCGGAAATGATGGCGTCCCCAAAACCGAGCGACGGATCGATCCCCCCGGCGGACCCTGTGTTGATCACAAGCGCGGGGCAGTAACACCGGATAAGGAGGGCGCAACCTACCGCGGCGTTGACTTTCCCGATACCGCCGCGCAGTAACACTACTTCCCGCCCTTCAAGTTTTCCAACGGTAAATTCAAACACCCCGTCCGTTTCCGTTTTTTTGTCCCCGATCTCCTTCCGGAGCATCGTAACCTCGTCCTCCATGGCTCCGATAATGCCGATCATATACCTGCTCCCGCCGCCTATAAATCGGCTGCCGCTTTTTCTTTTCTGGGCAAAAGCTTGTCCTGCCAAACCGTAGTTCTGTTTCTGCCGTTTCCCTTGGACTGGTAAAGCGCTTCGTCGGCCCGGTGAATGATCTCGTCCGAATCGGCCATATTTTCCCTGTTAAAAGTAGTAATACCCAGGCTGATAGTTACCTGCGGCAGGAGCGGGTCCCAGGGGACCATCATAGACGATATGGAAGTACGGAGCCGTTCCGCAACATTCCAGGCAATGTCCTTATCGGTATCGGGAAGCAGAATAGTAAATTCCTCTCCGCCGAACCGGGAAGGGACATCGTCGGTTCTGACGCTTTGCTTGATCGTCCGGGCTATATATTCCAGCACCTTGTCCCCCGCCAGATGCCCGTAGTCGTCGTTAAAATTCTTGAATTTGTCAACATCGATCACGATGAGCGACGAAGTATGGCCGGAGCGCTTGACCCTGGAAACCTCCTCGTTGAAGCGTGTACTAAAAAAACCGTAATTAAAAAGCCCGGTCTTTACATCCCGGACCGAATATTCGTAATGGATATGATTTTGAATAGCCTGGGAAACAAAGGACATAAGCTGGCGGAGGAAGAGAAGTTCGGACGCGGTATATTCCCCGGTAAGAATTTTTGTTCCCACCAGTATGATCCCATAGAGTCCCTTGGGCCCCAGAATGGGAATCACCAGTTCCGGAATCAGCCGGTCAAAGGACTCCAGGATCGGCTTTGCCCCCGGATCCTTTTCAAGGGCTTCCCTGAGCATATCATAGATAACAGGCTCCTGATTCTTCAGGAAAAAGGATTCCAGCGGCACGATATTTTCAATGTTCAGATGCAGATCCACGAATTTATAATTCTGATAGCCCTTGATGGTCACATCGTCCCGGTTTTGGAGGGGCTTCCAGATAAACGCTACAAAAGAAGGCAGATACAGATCCGATATTTGCCATACCGCCGCGTCCATAATTTCGTCGGCAGTAGTACAATTAAAAATCTCCCCGGCGCTAAGGATAAGGCCCTGGTATTTTTTTATTTCCTGGTTAAGCTGGTCTATGTACTTTAAAACGCCTATTTCCTGGAGAAACGAATAGTTTTCTAAAATTTTAGGATTTAATAAAAAATCCTGCTCTGTTTCTTTCATGCTAGGTTACGGAAAAATGGTCGGCTATTACTTTTCGCCAGTCCGCCCGGTTTTCCTTGTCTTCCCATTCGATTATTTTTTTTATTTTGAATCCCCTTGAATCATGGGGATTAGCGTAATGCACAATCCCGAAACGCCCGCCTCCCAGATACGAAATTACGTCGCCTTTTTCCCGAATTTCATTATCGGCAACTTTTCCCAAAACACAATCAAAGTGGGCGGGATTTCCGGAAGCCTTGTCGGTCAAGGCGGACGATATGTCTTTGATGGGTTTGCCGCAGACAGGGCAATCGTATACGGTGAGCGGGATTAACGGCGGCTTTACCGGAACCCACCTAGGGCGTTCAACGCGGGCAGCCCCGGCGGGCCTAAACCTGGCAGATTCCGCCTCCTGTTTCCGGCCCTTTTTGGAAAAATTATCCTGCCAGGAATTGCGGCCCGAAACTTCGTCGCCGATCCGATCCCGGTTTTTAAAGGGCTTCCGCCGGTTATTTCCACCCCTTGTATTGCCGCTCATGATATGAACCTCCATGGGGCAATTCCAGGATTTCGTTGCTCAAAACCTGGGCAATACGCTGGATCGCCTCGTTTAGATAATCCTCATTATCTATCTTTTGCCTCAAAATTGCAATTCTGGGGGAGACTGTTTGGGCATTATTTTTTTGTATCTCCCCGATTCTCTGCGGTACTGCAATCATAAAGTCTCCGTAAATGCTGCCCGGAGATGAATGATTTTTTTCGAATCATCTGTCGCTGCGGGGTTGATAAAAATAACATCAAATCTAACGGCCATACTATTATATTCTCGATGAACGGAGAGAAAATACTTAGCTGTTTCTATGATACGGCGCTGTTTTTGGAGGTTCATCCCGTAAGAAAGGCTTTCAAAAGAGTAGACGGACCATGCCTTTACCTCGACAAAAACAAGGGTTTGGCCGTCCAGGGCGACAAGATCGACTTCGCCGCGGAAAGATCGGATATTCCGGGCCACAATCATGATTCCGGAAGCCTCAAGATATGCGGCTGCGCGGGACTCCCCGTCCCGGCCGGCAGAAACACGCCGTATTCCCGGACAGTTCAACTGTGTTTGGCTATTTCTTTGGGATCCAGTGCGTGCGCGATAAAAACATCTTTTTCCTGAATCAGATTGTATACCTTGCCTTCCCCGGGCCGGAAGGTCCGGTCATTCTCGTCAATAAGAACTTCCACTTTTGGCCGCAGCGGCGCGGTCGCCTCGACCGAAAGCACCCGGCATATAGCGTTGTTATTCAGTTTGACGAACGAACCGATGGGGTATATCCCCATAGTGCGGATAAAAGCCTTGAGCACTTCCGGATCAAAGCGGCGCCCGTTATCGGCATACAGGGACTTTACCGCCTGCGATCCCTCCATGGACGTGCGGTAGGGCTTCTCGCTGACCATGGCTTCAAAGGCGTCGGCTACCGCCACAATACGGGCGCGAAGGTCAATGTTCTCCCCGGCAAGTTTGCCGGGATAACCGTTACCGTCCCAGCGTTCATGGTGCTGATAGGCGACAATGCCCGCGTCTTCGGGCAGGCCCAGTTCCTTGCAGATTATCTTGTAGGATGCCAGGGGGTGGGCCCGGATAAGCCGCAATTCTCCGGCGGAAAGCTCTCCCTGCCGTTCCAGTATGTTTTTCGGCAGCTTGAGCATACCGATATCGTGGAGCAAAGAACCGCTGATTACCTGCAATATCTTGTGGGGGGCCAGCCTGAGCGCCATAGCGATACGGGCCGACAGGATAGCGGTGTTTATCGAACTTTTCGCAAACTGATGATCCTGCACCTCCCCGCCCAGAATAAAACCGATGATCCGGCCCCCCTGCTCCCGCACCGCGACAAGCAGCCTGTTGGCAATACCGTCGATAGACCGGACGGGAATATCCTGTTTTTTGGTATAAGCGTCGAATATCTGGTCCAGTTCTTCGATTAGATTGAGATAGGTCCGGTAATCTTCCTGATTTTCCCGTACTTCCCTAAGAGACAGAATACTGATGGTCTTTTTCCGAACCGGCGCTGCCGGCGGCTGAGACGCGCTGCCGGTATCCGCCGTCTTGTATATAGTCTGGGGCATGGGCTTGCCTGCGCCGGTAACATCCACCCCGGCTACGGAAGGATTGTCGCTCTCTTTGGGTATAACGACTTCGCCCTTGGTCACCACTGTTTCGATACCCCAGGAAATAAGATGCTGTATGTCCTTTTTCCGTACCGCGATATTGGCGGGTACAAGGAGGTTAATGTCGTCGATATAAACAGGCTCCGTAAAAATCAGCCCGGGACGAAGGTATTTAACAGGGATCGTTTTCATTGCAGGCAACTGAATAGTTACTCCTTTTTTAGGATAAAAGCCAAAATCCGGGCAACCGCTTCCCAGCATTGGGGCGGGATAAATTCCCCTGGTTTCACCCCGGCGTCCAGCAAGAAAGCCAGGGCAGGGTCTTCTATCACCACCACTCCGGCTTTCCGGGCTGTCCTGATAATACGCTCCGCTTCCCGGCCCCGACCGGAAGCCACAACTTTGGGAATCCCCTCCCCGGAATCATACAATACGGCGGAAGCAAGCTTCCCGCGCCTTCGCGGCCTGAAATCCGGCAGTTTCTAGGCCTCCTCTTCTACCGGGGAAAAGCCGGCATCCGTAAAAAACAACGGCCAGAAAGAAAAAGCGCCCTCCTCCCGCACTCCCGAAACCAGGGCCGCTTTGCCGCTTTCCATGGTTACATCCCCCCCAAAGCCTCCCAGAACTTCCTGTATCTCTTCTTCCGCTCTTTTCCGCGCCGCCTCCCCATAGGGGGGCAATACCAAGACCCGCGTCCTGGCCCCGGATCTGCCCGGATTCTTTATGCTGAAAATCCAGTGCCGCTCTCCTCCCGCGGCATTGATGGTGATTCCCCCAACGGGATTTCCGGCAGATTGCCCGGAAAAGCCCTCTTTGGAACAAAGCCCACTCAATAATAATATCCAAACAGAAAGGCGAATTGCAAGCTCTTTGTAATTTATTTTAAAAGGATATACCATCCAAAAATTACCGTCCCGGCCAGGCAGCCGGTTAAGGAAAGAAACCGGCGATTCATTCCCGGATTCCTCCGTCCCGCCGCCCTCCCGGACCCGTTCCAGCGCTTTTTCAAGAATTTCCCGGATTACACGCGCCGAATCTTCCCCGCCGGGCCGATCCCGCCGCTCTTCCGGGGCGTCCCCGGCCCCTTCCCCAAACGGGGCGCCTTCTTCCCCGGCGGGCCGCCCTTCCCCGTCATTACGCGAATCCTCCGCCGCGTATTCCGGGTCTATGGCCCGCGCGTACTGTTCCAGGGCTTCTTTGCCGAGCGCCACCCCCTTTCCCGCCGCCGCAGCCGCCGCCAGCGCCGGGGTTTCCGCAGAACCGCCGGTCTGCCGGGCTTTGAGCGCCAGCGCTTCCCTCCTCAGGCGGGCAAAAAGCGCCGGTTTCAGGGGCAGGGCGAAAATACGGGCAAAACCGATAAGCGCCGAAGAAAGATCGTCCTTCGGCAGATCGAGGGAGCGGGCAAGCTGTTCAAGGCTCAAGGCGGGCGGTTTTTCCCGGGCCGCGGCAGGCTGCATCGGTCCCGCAGCCGCGGGCCCGGATTCCCCTGCCGCTGGCGCTTCCCTGGCGGAAAGCCCGGGGTCTTGCTTTACCAGGGCAGCCGGATCGTGGAATCCCGGCAAACCGGGACCGTCAAGTTTCACAATTGGGTAATTTTATGAACACACGGTTGCCGCTGTCAAGGCCGGGTTTCTAGCAGCCTGTTGTACTTGTGGATTTTTTGCATATTCATGCAAAAAATCCCGATTATCCGGCGTGCGCGAACCTTTGGTTCGATCGGAGTTTGTAAGGTATAAAAATTCACTTTCGTGAATTTTTATACGGTTTTATGCGCGAAGCGCAACAAACTCCCAGGATATTCTTGCCCCAGAGGATTTGAAGAAATTTAACCACCGGGCCTTTGGCCCGAAACCACATGAACTTCACGAACAGCATAGTTCTGTAATTTGGGCGCATTTCCGCCCTGTTTTTATGTACCATTTCGGACTTTAATATGGATATTTCTTAAAAACGGGATAAACTATTAATTATTCAGCCGGGGGGGGCGAAAAAACTGTCATTTTTTTTTGAGCTGTCCCCGTTTGGCAATTATTGACAGATGTAGACTGATAAGCGGTTTTCGCGCGGCAGCGGGACTGTCCGCGAAACGATCCGCGCCAATTTATTAAGGAAGGCAATCATGAATTATGCGGAAAATTTCCTGGATGATGTTATTGAAGATATCACATTCCTTAGAATGAGGCTGATTAACCGGCTTAACGAGGTCCGGAAAGACCTGGAAACTATGCGAAGATCCCGAAATATCCCGGCCCATTATCAGGAACATTTGGACCTTATTGAGCAGATGAATTCAGCGCGGATCCATTTATACGTGGCCGGGGAATACCTGAAGGGCAACGGGGAATGGGCCACATTGAAAGACGAAGAAGGAGAACTGCCCGCCTGCATGGATCAGAAAGGAGCGTAAACCTGCAAGGCCGCCCGAAATTCCGCAAAGCATACGGAATTACAGGGCCAAAACACAACATCCCGGCAAACAAACCTCTCATATTATCAAGTTAATGCCATACGGGCGCGGCCCGGAGGGCCGCGCAGGGGATAGTTCCGCGCTACGCAAGCGCAAGGGATAGAAGCGGAACAAAAACGCGCGCGCGTTTTTGTTGGAGCGTATAGCCCGGTCCCCGCCGGAGGCGGGGATGCGCCCAAATTCCGAAATAAAAATCAAATTACCGGCGGGATTTGCCGTTATCTTGCGTTTTCGTCCGTATTTTGCTAGTGTGGGATTCGAGTTTACCGGGTTAAAGCCGGGCGGAGAAAACGATGATTGTGATGAAATTCGGGGGAAGCTCCGTGGCGGATGCCGGGCGTATCCGCCATGTAGGGGAGATTGTGGCGTCGCGGCTTTCCCGGAAACCGGTGGTGGTGCTGTCCGCTATGGGCGATACTACCGACCTTCTTTTGGAAGCGGCTAATGCGGCCCTCGCGGAAAAATCGGTTTCGATTGAAAAGATAGAGGACCTCCACTATAAGGCTATTGCCGATCTTAACCTTGGCGAAAAAACCGAGGCGGAAATCCGCCCCTTGCTTGAGGAATTGAAAAGCCTCCTGGCGGGGATTTCCCTGATCAGGGAACTTACCGGCCGTACCAAGGACTACCTGGTTTCCTTTGGGGAACGGCTTTCGGTAAGAATCGCCGCCTCCTGTTTCCGGTTGATGAACATGAACGCCAGGGCTATGGACGCCTGGGAAATCGGCTTTGTCTCCGACTCGAATTACACCGCCGCGGAACTCGACAGGGAAAGCTGGAACATGGTCCCCCGGCTGCTTAACCCCCTTCTGGAAGGGGGGATTCTGCCTGTGGTGACCGGCTTTATCGCGAAAGACGCGAAGGGCAATATTACGACGCTGGGCCGCGGCGGCTCCGACCGTTCGGCTACGATTATCGCCGCCGCTATGGGGGCCGAAGAAGCCCAGGTGTGGAAGGATGTGGACGGCATCCTGACGGCGGACCCGCGCCTGGTGGGGGATGCCCGCCCGGTGGAGCTGGTGACCTACGAGGAAGCGGCGGAACTTGCCTATTTCGGCGCGCAGGTACTCCATCCCCGGGCGATGCAGCCGTGCCTGAAAACGAATATCCCGGTGCTGGTAAAGAATTCCTACAACCCCGGGGCGCCGGGGACCCGTATTGTGGCGTCGCGGCCCGAGAAGCCCGCCTTTCCGGTACGCGCCCTTACCTCCCGGGGAAATATCACCCTGATAGACATAGTTTCCACGCGCATGGTAGGCCAGGCGGGTTTTTTGAACGGGGTTTTCTCTGTTTTTGCCCGGCACGGGGTTTCGGTAGACGTAGTGGCGACCAGCGAGGTTTCGATTTCCCTTACCCTGGATACGGCGAACGATCTTGAGGCCCTGAAGGAAGATCTGGCCCGCATCGCGCGGGTCGAAATCAAAACCGGCAAGGCTATTGTTACCATTATCGGGGATGTGAGCCGCTCGTCGGAGATTTTGCAGCGGGCATTCGGGGTCTGCGCGGATCTGGACGTTCAGGTACAGATGGTGTCCCAGGGCGCGAGCAAGGTGAATATCAGCTTTATTGTCGATGACACCCAGGCGGCCGGCGTGGTACAGGGGCTGCACAGAAATTATTTTGGCAAAGATGACAAAGATGGGAAATAGGGAGGACGGGCATGAATATCGCGCTGGTTGGATACGGAAAAATGGGGAAGATGCTCGAAAACGGGGCCCTGGAGCGGGGCCACCGGGTGATCGCGGTGGTAGAGCCGTATATGCCGGACAGCGGCGTTGCCGCTTCCGGGGCGCCTGTCTACAAAACCATTGCGGGCGCGGACGCGCTTGAGACGGCGGATATAGCCATCGAATTTACCCGCCCGGAGAGCGCCCCGGACAATATCAGGAATTTGGCGGGAAGGAAGATCCCCGTTGTCTGCGGCACCACCGGCTGGTACGCCCTGCTCGACGAAATAAGCGCCGAAATAAGGGCCGCGGGTTCGGCGCTGCTGTGGGCCTCGAATTTTTCCCTGGGTGTCAACATATTCTACCGAATCGCTTCCTGCGCCGCGAAAGCCTTTGATCCATTTCCTGAATACGATGTGGGGGGGATGGAAGCGCACCACAACAAAAAAGCCGACAGCCCCTCCGGTACGGCCAAAACCCTGGTGGAAAAGGTACTGGCCGCCATGACCCGGAAAAAGCAGGCTGCCTGGGACACCCTGGACGGCCCGCCGCCTGCGGATACCATCCACTTTCCCAGCCTGCGTACCGGTTCCGTACCCGGCGTACATTCCATCTTCTTTGATTCGCCGGCCGATACTGTCGAGATTACCCACACGGCCCGCGGCAGGGAGGGGTTCGCCGCGGGGGCTTTGCGCGCCGCCGAATGGCTCGCGTCCTGCCCAGGGCCAGGACAGGACGCGGGAAAGGCGCGCGCCGGGGTATTCACCATGGAAGACGTGCTGGGGGAGATTTTGCGTTAGAGGCGGGCCGGCGGGAAACCGGCGGAGACACTGGCAGCCGGCGGGACCGGGCGCCACTGCGGCGCTTCTTGCAATCAGGACACTCGCGGATAGAACACCCGCAGGCAACACCCACAATCAGGACAGTTGCGAACAGGACCTTCAATTCACAATACTTAAAATATGGAAAGCACAAAAACAACGTACCCGGATATGAACCCGCGTACATGGCAGTTTCTTTCGGGAACCGGCATCAAGATTATCGGCATTGTCCTGATGGTCATAGATCATGTGCACCAGATGTTCATCGACCGGGGGGCGCCGGGCTGGATGAGCTGGTTCGGCCGGCC
The DNA here is from genome assembly GCA_031267115.1 of Treponema sp. GTDB lineage: Bacteria > Spirochaetota > Spirochaetia > Treponematales > Breznakiellaceae > JAIRRR01. The sequence continues at coordinate 565 of JAIRZS010000161.1, read as the reverse complement.
GGTGGCAACGATGTTCCTGTTTCTCTGCGCCGAGGGTTTTTTTTACACCCGCAGCAAGAAACGGTATATGCTGCAGTTCCTGGGAGGCTTCATCTTCATGTCCGTCATGAACCAGATATTGTCCGCCGTCATGTTTATGGAACATATAACCCTGATCAACAATATCTTCGGCACCCTGTTTATGGCCGTCTATTATATGTGGATGATTGACCTTATCCGCGAAGGGGCCAGGGATAAACGCCCGGTCAGAATAATCTCCGCCATAGGGGGCCTGCTCCTCCCCCTCGCCATAAGCCTTGCCGTATTCCTGACCATGCGGAGCGGTAACTATACCGCCGCCCTGATAATTTGCTTCATTCCCAACCCCCTGTCCGTAGAGGGCGGGTTTGTGCTGGTCTTTATGGGCGCCGCGTTTTACCTGCTTCGGAAGTACCGGCCCGCACAGGCCGCCCTGGTACTGATCATAAGCGCCCTTACCTGGTACTCCTCGAAAGATACCCCCGGGGACTTCCATTGGCTTATATTTTCCGCCATTATCCCCATATTCCTTTACAACGGAAAACGG
>JAIRZS010000108.1 GCA_031267115.1 Treponema sp. | reverse complement strand
CCCTTCCTGGCGGTGTTCTTCATGCTCTACCTGGACGAGTTTATCCGGCTGGGGATCCTCCTTTGGTACATGAATTCCGGCCGGTGGATAAAACCGGTAACCAAGTCCGGGCGGGACGGACTGGCGGAATTCAAAAAGGAAATGGCGGTCGGAAAATAGAGGCCCCTACTCAGCGTAGTATTACTGTGGTTGATTTTATATATCGATTGATTTTATATATCAGGGCGCATTTCCGGCGCTCCGCGCCGGAAACCGGGCTTTCCGGGACAAAACCATGCGGTGCATGGTTTTGCGGGCGCACCCCAAGCGTCCAGGGATGGACGCATTACAGAAGCAAATCCGCAAAGCGGATTTGCGAGCGCGCCGCGGCCGCTCCGGCCTCTCCAATCCCTTGCGCGTTCCCCGGGCGCGGCAGCGCAATTCGCTTCTACGCAGGATGTGATGGTAGACAGCGCGGGTACTATCTATGGCGCATACGGCTATTGCATCCTCAAAATCACGCGGCAAGAGCGTGTTTTTTGGAAGATGCAGCCGGGTAGGCGGCTATCCAATACTGGGCAGGATAACCGCATTATAAATTGAGCTAGATTTTGAGGAGGAAATCAGGTTCATAGGAGGCATAGAGCCGTTTCCGGGTGAGAGAAAACTTCCGGGTGCGGTAATTCTCCGTCGGTCCCTGCCGAAGAAGATTCAGCGTTATCTTCCGCAATACCGACGGGTCCGCCGCGGAATGGTCTTTCCGGTTCCGTGCGTAATCTTCCAGAAACGCCGCATCTAACACCCAGTGCGGTTTGTTCTCTACCCTCCTCCGCTCCTCGGCCGCTTCCGTATACCGGGGGAACGCACCGGACGGTTCACCGATACCTTCAAACCGTTCCCGCCCTTCGGCATAGACTTCAGGATGATTTTCTTTCAGCGCCGGGACCTAGCCCCCCTGTTCGGCCGCAGCAGCCTGGGCTGCCGCCTTTTGACAGCCCAGCGCATCAATCGCGGCCATACAACCTGAAATATCCAGCGCTTCCAGTAAGGCCGGCGCCGCCGTGGTTTTATTCGATTCCTTTTCGGCCGGTACTTGTCCCAGGACCAAGCCCAGTTCATCAGCCCAGGCGCTCACACTATGGACGGCTTTCCGCTCGCCGCTTCCGCTCCCCCTCACCGTTTTCCCGTCTAAGGCGGTAACCGAACCGGTCCTCATCCGTTCCTTGAAACAGCCCCGGGTCCGGGAGCGGAAACACTTTTCAACCTTCCGCTGGTCTATGCGGCCCAGTACCCGCAGGATGGTGCCGGCGCTGGATATGCCGTTGGGCAGTTTCATCTGCTGTTTCAGCCATGCCGAGCGGGTTTCTCCAAAGAAGACGATAGCTTTGACGCTTTCAACCCCGCAGACCAGAACGGTAACGGCTGAGAGTAAAATATCCAGCAGATGATGCTTTTTACACCGATCGATCCGGGGGTCCGGGATCAGGGCGAGTTCGGTACGCAGGTCCCTTATTCCCCTCCAACCCTTCCCTGCCGGCTCTTTGCTCTTTTTCTTGAGGGGTTTTATAATGCGGTTGCCCTGACAGAGGCAACGCGGGCCGTTGACAAAAAAAACGCTTCATGTATACTGCGGGTTTACAGAATTATGGGGTATTGAGCCCTCAATACGGATGAAAAATATGAAAGGTAAAACGTTTTTAATCGTCCCCGGACTGTTGATTCTTCTGCTGTGGTCTTTGCCGGGCTGTCCCGCCGGAATCGGCGGCAGCGGCGATACTACATATAACGCCGTAAAGGTTTTCCCCGTAAGCCCGAAGGAACTCCGGAGGCTGGAATACGGTGAACCGGGCCCCGTCCCCAGCGGGGCGGACGATTTCGCCTTCCGGTTGAGCGCGGCCCTGGCAGAACAGGCCGGTACGGAAAACATGGTTTGTTCGCCCCTTTCCGTCTGGATTCCCCTGGCGGCCCTGGTCAACGCGGCCCATGCCGACTATAAGGCCGGTTTATTAACGGCCCTGGGCGTGCCGGGCCTTGGGGAAACGGACATAAACAACGGGGTCTCGGATATGCTCTATTATTTAACCCGGCAGCAGGAAAAAAAGTCTTACGAGGAATTTTACGGGGAGGGGAGCTACCGCGATCCCTTTAAAACAGCCAACGCGATCTTTGTCGATTACGACGCGGCAATCAAACGGGATTTCGCCCAAACCTTTATGGACTATTTTCGGGGTGTATCTATAAATGTGGATTTTAAATCTCCCGCGGCGGCTGGGGAAGTAAACGACTGGGTAAAAAAACACACCAACGGGATGATTCCGGAAATCGTAGGGGGCTTCGACCCCGGGACGGAGGCGGTAATCGCCAACGCGGTCTATTTTTTCGACCGGTGGGCCGGGGAATTTGACCCGAATGAAACCAAGGAGGACGTTTTTTACGCCCCAAAAGGAGAAACAAGAGCCTTCTATATGCTGCGGGAAGGGGACAGCCTCGTCTATTACGAGGATGAAAAACTGAAAGCCCTGCCGTTAAACTTTAGAGCCGGAGGCGGCATGTATATTCTGCTCCCCAAGGATGGAGACGCGGCGGGGCTCTTGTCCGCGTCCCTGACGGACGATTATTTCAACGCTATACAGGCCGGTTCGGTGCTTGCCAAGGGGAAATTGCTGCTGCCGCGTTTTTCCATAGAAGGCGGCGTTATGCCGCTGGAGGATATACTAAAAACCCTGGGGGTCCCCCTGTTCAGCGGAGGATCCCTGGCGGGGGTGCTGGAAAAAACGGCCCTCCAGCTTACCGACGTCCTGCACAAAGCGGTGATCAAAGTTGATGAAAAAGGCACCACCGCAGCGGCGGCAACCGTACTTCCCATGGCGTCATCGGCGGGCCCGCGGGAGCCGAAAAAAGATTTTGAAATGAACTGCAATAAACCCTTTGTCTTTATATTGTACGACCGGGGACAGGTGCTATTCACCGGCATGGTAAACAGGCCGTAAAATGAGGGTATGCCGGGCCTTGCGAACTTTCTATATGCCTAATTCCCCCATAATTCAACCCTTCCCGCCCTGCCCGAAAAAACGGCGTATTTTCTCATACCGGAGGCAAAATAATCAAAGCCGTTTTTTATATCGCCTGATACCTGGTATCCAGACATCATTCAAACTGTGGATTCCATGTTTAGGGCGCACCAGCCCCCGCGGGTCTGTGCTGTAAGGAAAAGGTTATAGTACAATTTCCTTGCGGAAATGGGCGCATCATCCCCTTCGGGTCTGTGCTGTAAGGAAAGGGTTATAGTACATTTCCTTGCGGAAATGGGCGCATCATCCCCTGCGGGTCTGTGCTGTAAGGAAAGGGTTATAGTACATTTCCTTGCGGAAATGGGCGCATCATCCCCCGCGGGTCTGTGCTGTAAGGAAAAGGTTATAGTACATTTCCTTGCGGAAATGGGCGCAT
>JAIRZS010000091.1 GCA_031267115.1 Treponema sp. | reverse complement strand
GTGTCTCCTATTGCACAATACGACCGCGGGCCGCATGAGGCTAAGGTTATCACGAGGCTAGGGTTATGATAAAATTCGATGTTTCCAGGAAATGGACCGTTCTGGTACCTTCCGGCCTGGACGCGGTTCAACCGGCGGGCGCAGATTTAAGGCGGATTCTGGGCCTGTTCCGCGCCCAGGCCGGCTTAAGCCTGAAAGAACCGCCCGTACAGGATTCTTCCGCCCCTATCGACAGTTCTATCCCTATAATCGCATTAAACGGGGAACCGGGTTCGTCCGCGAACGGCTTTTCCTGGCGCTTCGGGATTGACCGTATTGAAATATGCGGCGCCTCGGAACGGGGCCTCTGTAACGGGATCTACGATTTTCTTGCCGCGCTCGGCGTAAGCTGGCCGAAACCGGGCCAGGAGATTCTGCCGAAACCGCGCCCGGATCACCCGGCGGAATACCCTCTCAGGGCGGCAAGCGCCTACCAGAGTACGGCTAAAGATCCCGGCAGACTGAGGCGGCTGGTGTTTACCGGAGAAACCCCTCTTCCCCGGCGGGAGGAATTCCTGGTCTGGGCCGCCCGCAACCGTATAGACGCGCTGGTACTGCCCTTTACGGAAAAGCCGCGTTTCCCCTTTCCCGTCGGGCTTGGGGGCAAACCGGGCCGGGCCAGGGAAAGCCTTCTCGGTCTGGCAAAACAATACGCCCTGTCCGTGGAAATAGGGGGCTGGGGGCTGGGGCGCATGATATCCAGGCGGCTTTTCATAAAAAAAGACATTTTCCGCATGGAAGGGGGGAAGCGTATCAGGAATTACAATTTTTGCCCGACAAACCCCGATACCATTGCCCTGCTGAGAACAGAAGCCCGGAAGCGTTTCGGCGAATACCCGGATACCCTGGTATTTCATCTTTGGCCGGACAGGAACGCGGAACATCTCTGGTGTTCCTGCCCCAGCTGCCGGGCTTTTAGCCGGGAAGAACAAAACCGCATTGCCGTTAATACCGCGGCGGATGTCCTGACGGAAACCAGCCCCGAGGCAAAAATATCTTATTACGAGAATTACGAAAACACCGGGGACCCCGGCGCCAATCCGAACGAGGTCAGCCCGCGCCCCAATATGTTCAGGCTGCGCTTTCTTCCGGGCCAGGAAGGCGCGGAAAAGGCCGGGATTTTTCTTGCGGAACCCAGGGAATAGCGCGGGCCGGGCTTTTTACTTTACGTGTGCCGCCCCGGTTACGCCTCGATGGTAAGGCCTTCCCGGGCCATAAGAAAATCGGGCGCCCACTTGCCCGCCGCCGCTTCGTGGCGGATCCGGCCCCGGTAAAAACCCTCCAGTTCTTCAAGCTGGGAATCGGTGCGGTTGGGATCGTAATGAAAGCAGACCAGTTTTTTTACCATTGATTCCCGGGCCGCTTTGATCGCCTGTTCAAAGGTGGAATGGCCCCAGCCTTTTTTGGATTCGTATTCCGCGTCGGTGTAGTGGGTGTCATAGATAAGCACATCCGTACCTTCAAAAAATTTAAGTACGCGCTCGTTCTCTTCCTGGGCCGTGGCGTCTCCCTCCCGGGCGGCAGCCTCGTTGTAATCAGGATCGTTCCTGTCCGTGGGAAAGATATTGCGGTAGGGCTCAAAATCGTAAGCGGTAACAATGGACTTCCCCTGGTATTCAAAACGGTAGCCCAGGCAGAGTATGGGGTGATTGAGGTACTTGGTGATCACCCTGAGATCTCTCCCGAGATCCAGGCTGGTTTCGTGAATGTTGCTGTACTCAACCTGGGCCGCGAGTTCGTGAAGCCTGACCGGCCAGTAGCGGTAGGACAACTGCTGGGACAGAATCGACATGAGGGTTTCGTCTTCGTAAGAAACCGGCCCGCGGATGCGGAATTTGCTTGTAGGGACAAACATGGGGGAAAAGACCGGGAATCCCATGATATGATCCCAATGGGTATGGGTAATAAAAATATCCGCGTTAATAGGGCCTTCTTTGAGATCGTGGGCCATAAGCCAATCGCCCAGGGGCCGGATTCCGGTACCCAGATCTACAATAACCAGCCGCTCGTCCGCCCGGATCTCAATACAGGAAGTATTACCCCCAAAAACTACCGTATTAATTCCCGGACAGGGAATGGAACCCCGAACCCCCCAAAACCTCACGGATAACATATCTATACCTGCCTCGTCATAGCTTTAAAAATATCGATGCCTCTTCAATTTCTTTCTTAACAGCCGATCCAAGCTCCCTGAAAATATCTTCGCCCAGCGCCAGGTATTCCAAAATTTCCGGCGCAAGCGGCCCAGGATACCGGTTTCCGGAAAAACCTATTTCCATTACCGAGGAAAAACGGTTTGCCAGAGCCACGGTGTAGAGAATATCCCGGTAAGGGCCTTCGTATTTAAGACAGCAATGGTGGTATTTTATCACGTCGCCTATCGCGCCCTCAAGGCGCCAGGCGTCAACTATAATCTTTCCTGCGGCGCAGTGATCGAACTTCAATACGCGCTCTTCGGCCTGGTAAAGATCAATATGTTCCCGGCCCGCGAGTTCCATAGCCTCCAGGTATTCATCCGCCTTTACCGCGCAGGCCGGTATCTTGCCTATATCGTGGAGCAGCCCCGCCGTGTAATATTCCTCAACCTGGGAATTCTCGATATGCCTTTTTTTGGCGATAAGCCTGGCAGCGATTCCGGTACAGAAAGAATGCCGCCAGAATTCGTCCATGCTGAATCCCGGGGTATTATCCGCGGCCATTTTTACCAGTATAGCCGTAGAAAGGGCAATGTTCTTTACCGTGTTGATTCCCAGCATAATGATCGCCCTAACCAAATTGGTAACCGGGCGCGCCAATCCGTCATAGGCCGAATTGATAAGCCTGAGTACCTTGGCTACCAAAACAGGGTCCAGGGAAATAACCCGGTTCAGGTCTGAAGGGCTGGATTGGGAATTATTGCAAACATCCAATACCTTCGCGACTGTAATGGAAAAACTGGGCATATCCTTGATATATTTCTTTACGGCTTTTGCTAAGTCATCATCCATGGAATACCCTCACCACCTTTATATTGTCGCATTGAGTCCTTCAATGATATTTCCCACTTTCTGTTTCAAAATGTTCCGCTGCTCGGCCTGGGGCAGATCCTGGGCAAGTTTCCCGAGGTGATTCAGCAGCCCTGTAAGCGACGCGATGGAAACCCTGCCGCCGGCAGGGCCGGGCGCAGCAGCCGTGATTTCCGGCACGGCTTCGGCGGCTGGGCCGGACGTAAGCGCCGGCATAGTTTCGGCTGCCGGGACGGGTTCGGGAATTGCCCGGGGCCCCTCCTCTTCCAAATTCGACAGGGCGTTGGCAAGGTCTTTAATGCGCCGCTCTGTATCCTGCTCGCTGAAAACCCGCCGGGCGGAAGCGGGGAAAAAAACCGCCAGCGTAAGCAGATACCGTAAAAGCCCGACGATGCCGGTTATCGTGTACAGGGCCGCCGGGGCGGGGGCATCGGCGGGGGTGCCGCCGGGCGGGACAGGGGCGGTACCGGCAACGGGAAGGCCCGCGGCATTGGCGGAAACGCCCATGAATATATCACCGGCTTCGGCAATATCCGCTGCGGACAGTTCCTCCGCGGACCGGCCGTCCGGCGATTCAGCCGCTTGTTTCGCCTTCAGCGCCGCGTCGTAATTCGCCCGGAGAACCCCGCTGGCCGGGTCCAGGTCCAGCCCTTTTTTAAAGATATTGGCGGCTTTTCCAAATTCGCGGAGCAGGCAATACATTGCGCCCAGGTTGATATAAGCGGGGACAAGCGAAGGATCGCTTTCCACAGCTTTGGCGCAGGCCATAGCGGCGGATTTGAAATTTCCCAATTGTTTGTAAACTTTGCCGAGGTTATACTGAAATTCAGCTTTGGTAGGATCGGCGTCTATGGCATCCAGCAGGGCGCCCAGGGCATCCTGGAATTTTTCCTGGCGGAGGTATACTATGGCGAGGTTGTTTAAAACATCCGTATCCCGGCTGTTTTCGGCGAGAAGGGCGTTGAAGGCCGCAGCTGCGTCTTCTAGATTTCCCGTCAAAGCCAGAGAAATTCCCGATTGCAGCCGGACTTCCCTGTCGCCGGAAACCTGAATATCTGCACTCATTTGACCATCCTCAAAGGCCGCGCCGATACCTCCCTTGAAAACTCACCCACATGCACCGGGTTTACTCTATCATACGCGGACACCGCAAAATAGTACAAAACTCCGTTCGAAAGCCCTTCAATACGAACCGAGTTGCGTTTTCCCACATTAATGGGCGATACTCCAAGTATAGCATCATCGCCAAAAAAATCACCCTTGGATTTACCATAATATACTAAATAACCGGAGGTATCCCTGTCCGCGCTGTCATTCCAGGAAAGATACACGGCCCCGTCCTGCGGGGCGGCGGTAAGAACCGAGGGCGGCCTGGGGGGGTCATCGGGGATATAGGTAACGCGCAGCTCTTCCAGATAGGGGGTATTTTCCCCGTCACCCGAGGGGTAAAATTCTGCGGCAAGCTGGAGGTAACGGCCCCGGACATTTATAAGATCCGCCCCCGGTTCAAATGGCGTCCAGAGCATATCCCCGGAATTCGGCGGGAAGGGGGTTTCCGATGTCCGGGCGAAAAAGCGTATCGCCGAATCATCGGGGAAGCTGAAGCCCCTGATTCCGGAAGCTGCGGAGATTACCCGTTCCCGGCTGCTGGTCTTCCCCGCCGGGTAAGTTATACGCCCGCCGCGCGCCTCTATCCTGACGATCTCGCTGTTTCCCTCTCCCAGATCCAGGAAACGGGTTTCCATCCTGCCCCCGCCGCGGGGATACCGCTGGAGGGGCGAATCTTCCACAAAAGAACTATAAAGCCGGAATTCGTCCATAATCCCCGCAAAACGGTTCCCCAGAATCAGCCTGCTCCCGAGACCGGTAACGGGGGTGAAAACCTCGCCCCCTTCCCGCCCCGAAGATGTGGCGTAAACTATGCTTTCGGTTCGTCCGTCAACCAGGTATTCAAGAAACCCGGTACCGGAATCGAAACGGATCATATGGTGGGTCCAGGTCCGGGGTGTTACCGGAGTAATGCCGCTGAAGGAAAGCGACAGCCGGTTCCGGTCCTGCGGATCGGCGAAAAAGTCTTGAAATACCCATTGAATCCGGTTTCTGGATACGGAAGCCTGTATCCGCTGGACCGAATACCTGTTATCCGCGGCAAGCCGGGTAGACGACCAGAGAAGCACCTGTTCCCCGTTCTCCATATTTTCGCCGTTTAGCCAGAATTCCAGGGTAAAATCCCCGATGCGCCGCTCCGGCGAGAGCAGGGCCTGGGGCAGGAGGGGGGCAATTACCAGAGGTTCCTCGTCTGCCGCCACGGCCAGTATATCCCCGGACGCGCTTCCGGCGAAATGGGCTGCCCCGGTACCCGCCCTGGCCCAGCGCTGGGTCACGGCGCTTACCGTGTGATCGGCTGTTACCAGGTAGCGTCCGGCCCTGTCGGAAAAAAGATCCGGGCGGCCCTCGTCAAAGCCGAGGGCAAGATCAAGCCCCGCGGCATCCTGCCCCTGGGACAGGCCCTTTCCCCCGCCTGCCTCCAGCGCCATTACCGGCACGGGCCGTACCGAAAGCGTTTCGGCAACGCCCTGCCGGACCACAGCCGCGTCCCATCCGGTTCCGCCGCCAACGACAAGAATTTTTTCTCCCAGGGCGTGGAGACTACCGCAGACACAAAAAAGCGCGTAAAATATAAATGACAAATGAATATTTCTTTTCATAGGTATCTTCTTATATCTATCGGTAAATGTGGATATGAACGAAAGCTTTTCCGATAATTACGCGCCGCTCAGGGAAATCGTCCGGAATACCCCCCAGGAACCGGGGGTCTATATTATGAAGGACGAGGAAAACCGGATCGTCTACATAGGCAAGGCGCGAATCCTGAAAAACCGGTTAAATTCCTATTTTGCCGGGGGAAAGGATATCAAGACCGCAACCCTCCTGCGGCATGTCAGATCTATCGAGACCATCATCGTCGCCAATGAATACGAAGCCCTGCTCCTGGAAAATACCCTTATCAAGCAGCACACGCCGAAGTACAACATCAACCTTAAAGACGGCAAAACCTATCCGGTAATACGGATAAGTGCCGAGGAATTCCCCAGGATATTCCGTACCCGGCATATCATCGAGGACGGCTCCCGCTACTTCGGCCCTTTCCCGAATATTCAGGCTGTGGACACGATGCTGGATCTGGTGGACAAGATTTTCCCCCTGCGGAAGTGCAAATCGGCCTGGAGGACTTCGCCGAAAGCCGGGACAGACGAGACGGACGGAACGGCAAACAACAGCGGGGCCGGCGGCGGTTCTTCCCGCCGGAAAAAAACAAAGAGGCGGACAAGCCCCTGTATGTACTACCGTATTGGCCGCTGCGAGGCCCCCTGCTGCGGCAGGATCAGCGCTGCGGAATACGCGGAAACGGTAAAGCGGGTGGAAAAGCTGCTCGAAGGGGAAACCGGGGCGCTGGTTGTCGATCTTACCGCCCGAATGCACGATGCCGCCCGGGAACTCAAGTTTGAGCGGGCGGCCCAGATCCGGAACGCCATAAAGGCAATCGAGGAACTGGCCCCGGATATTACTGTGGTGGACTTTGATCCCGAAGGCCGGGACTACATTGCCTGGGCAAGCGAGAGCGTGCTTACTACCTTTACGGTTTTTTCCATGAGGGGCGGCAAGATGACCGGTCGGGAAATCTTCCGCGCCCGTTCCGCAGCCGATGAGCAGGACTCTCTCGAAACCTTTATTGCCTCTTACTACAACCCCGCGCACCCTCCCCCGCCCAAGATATACCTGGCCTCCGTCCCCGGCGAAGACCCGCTTTCCGGCACCCGGCGCTGGTTCCGCGAGCAGTTCGGCTACGAACCGGCCCTGCTCCCGCCCGGCGAGCGCCGCCACCAGGCCGCGCTCGCCCTTGCCCGGCAAAACGCCGAGGAAGACATACGCCGGCGGATTAAGGAACGGGGCGCCGGGCCGGCCCTGGACGAGCTTAAGCAGGCCCTGTCCCTGAAAAACCGGCCCGAACGTATCGAAGGCTTCGACATAGCCCAGCTTGACGGGAAACACCCGGTGGCCTCCCTCGTTTCGTTCAAGGACGGGATCCCGGACCGGAAGAACTACCGTTATTTCAAGCTCCGTACGGTAATCGGGGTTGTGGACGACTTTGCCTCCATGCGCGAGGCGGTACACCGCCGCTATTCCCGGCTTATCCGGGAGGGGAAGGATCTGCCCGATCTGGTACTTATCGACGGGGGTATAGGCCAGGTAAACGCGGCCAAAGGGGTGATGGACGAACTCGGCGCCGACTGCGATGTGGCGGGGCTTGCCAAACGGGACGAGGAACTCTGGCTCCCGCATACCGGGGAACCTGTCCGGCTTTCCAAACGTTCCGAGGCGCTAAAGGTACTCCAGTTTGTCCGGGACGAAACCCACCGTTTCGCCACTACCCTTAACCAAAAACTCCGGTCCGCGGATCTGCTCTTTCCCGCCCTGGAATCGGTTGAGGGGATCGGGGCAAAGCGGGCGGCCGCGATTATGGAGGCTTTTGCCACCCTGGAGGCGATAGCCGCGGCGGCCCCGGAAATTATCGCGGAAAAATGCCGCCTTGGCGCGGGCGCCGCCCGCGCTGTAAGGGCGGCCGCCAAACTTGCCCTGGAAGACCGCGCCGCCGCGGAAAAACGCCTCGCGTCCGGCCTTGCCGCGCCCGCGCCTCGCGGTATGCGGCGCGGCAAGGCGGCGGCGGAGGCCGGTCTTGCCCTGGACAGCCGCAGCGTGGAAACCGGCGCGGCCCTGGCCCAAATGGCTGCGGACAGCGAGCGGGAATACCCGCAATAGCGGCGCGCGTGGTATTTTGCGCGCGGCAATTACAAAGACAGCCGCAGATCCTGCGGAAAATGCCGCTTTTTGCCAACCGCGCAAGGGATAGAAGCGGTATCCTTTTTTGCCTATGGCAAAAAAGATACAAGCGTATAGCCCGGTTTCCGGCGTTTCGCGCCGGAAATGCGCCCAAATTCCGGACTGAATTGCTGTTTCACGCCCGTATTACATAGACATTCCGCATAATATAAACTAACATGATTTTAGGCGGGCGGATTCCCGGCAAAAGGGCTTTGGGGGATGAATTCAGGGAAAATCATCGAAAAAGACGAACTTCTCGCTTTGCTGCCCCACCGGGAAGGCATGCTGCTTTTGAGCCGGATTCTTGACTACGATTTGGACGCGCATACAATCAGCGCGGAGTACGATATTACCCGGGATTGTCTTTTCTACGATCCGGCGCTTGGGGGGATTCCCGCCTGGATTAGCTTTGAGTGTATGGCCCAGAGCATGGCGGCGATTATCGGGATAGAAAACCTGAGTCAGGGGCTGGGGCTTATTTTGAGCGTTTCGAATATGATTATCTACCGTCCGGTACTTAAAGCAGGATCAACCTTGTCCATAAACGCTGTCGAGGATGTAAGGATGGATTCGGTTTATACCTATATGGGCGAAGTATCGGTGGAGGGAAATCCGGCGGCAAAGGCCAAATTTACCGTACAGGCCGCGAACGGCCGGCCGGCGTCTGAAAGGGAAGATTATGGTTCGTTATTTCATCATGGTCCGGGCAGCGGGCCGCAGTGAAGGCTGTTATGGAAACTGAAAAAAAGGTCCTGGTTACCGGGGCGGGACGGGGTATTGGCCGGGCCATAGCGCTGGCGGTTTCAAAGGCGGGGTACACGGTCATCGCCCACTACAATTCAAGCGAGGCAATGGCAAAATCCCTGGAAGAGGAGATTCGTTCCCAGGGCGGGAAGGCCGAACTTCTCAAATTCGATGTGGGCGACCGCGATGGATGCCAAAGGGCGCTTGAGGCGTGGACCGCAGAAAACGGCGCCCTCTGGGGTATTGTGAACAACGCGGGTATTGCCGCGGACGACTCTTTCCCGGCCATGAGCGGGGAAAAATGGGACAGCGTTGTCCGCACAAACCTCGACAGTTTTTACAATGTGCTGCACCCCCTGATCATGCCCCTCTGCCGGAAAAAGCAGGGGCGGATTATTACCATCGCGTCGGTAGCGGGGGTTTCCGGCAACCGGGGGCAGGTCAATTACAGCGCTTCCAAGGCCGGTATTATCGGCGCGAGCAAAGCCCTGGCCATAGAGCTGGCAAGCCGGTCCATCACGGTGAACTGCATCGCCCCGGGGCTTGTTGAGACCGAAATGATCAAAAACGCGCCCCTGGAACGGATACTTCCGGTAATACCGATGGGCAGGGCAGGGAAACCCGAAGAAGTGGCGGCCCTGGCTGTGTTCCTGCTTTCGGAAGCCGCCTCTTATATTACCAAGCAGGTTATTGCCGTTGACGGGGGGCTGGTTTAAGCGATGACTTTGGAAAAGAAGCGGGTTGTGGTAACGGGCGGCGGTATTGTCAGCTCGCTGGGATATGAATGGCCGGAAATTTTCGGGAACCTTAAAGCGGGGAAGAATTTTATCCGCCGCATTGACGACTGGGCCAGGTACAAGGGGATGAACACCCAGCTCGGGGCGCCGGTGGACTTTACAATACCCAGCTTTCCCCGGAAAAAAATTCGCGGGATGGGGAGGGTGGCCCTGCTTGCTTTGGCGGCGACCGATAAGGCCCTTGCCCTGGCGGGACTCGGCGAGTCGCCTGAACTTAAAGGGGGGCGCTGCGGCGTTGCCTACGGTTCTTCCATAAGCGGCGTGGAACCTATCATGGAGATTTACGACATGATAGTATCGAACGATGTTTCCAAAATAAACGCGACTACCTATCTCCGCGCCATGCCCCAGACCTGCGCGGCAAATCTTGAGGTTTTTTACGGCCTTACGGGCCGGCTTATTCCCACGAATACCGCCTGCACTTCGGGCAGCCTCGCTATCGGGCTTGCCTATGAAGCCATCAAGTACGGCTTCCAGGACATTATGATTGCCGGGGGCGCGGAAGAACTGAGCGCGGTTGACGCCGCCTGTTTTGACGTGCTGTTTGCTACCAGCACGAAAAACGATCACCCGGAACTGACCCCGGCTGCCTACGACAAAAACCGGGACGGCCTGGTGGTAGGCGAGGGATCGGGCACCCTGATCCTGGAAGAATACGAACACGCGCTGAACCGGGGCGCGAAGATTTACGCGGAACTGGCGGGTTTCGGCACCAACACCGACGGCAGCCATATCACCCAGCCCAGCCGCGCCACCCAGGGCATTTCCATCCGGCTTGCCCTGGAAGACGCGGGGCTTGATCCCGGCGAAATCGGCTACATAAACAGCCACGGCACGGCTACCGCTTCCGGCGACATTTCCGAAAGCTGGGCCACCCACGACGTGTTTAAAAGGGCGGTCCCGGTAAGCACCCTGAAAAACTACATCGGCCATACCCTGGCCGCCTGCGGGGTTATCGAGGCCTGGGTTTCCATTCACATGATGAATTCCCTCTGGTTCTGCCCGAACATCAACCTGAAAGAAGTAGACCCGGAAGTAGCGCCCCTGGATTATATTACCGGAGAGGGCCGTATCATCGACACGGATTATATCATGTCCAATAATTTCGCTTTCGGCGGCATAAACACATCCCTTATCTTCAAGCGCTTCAACCGGATCGTTTCATGATGCCTGCTTCCTACTACCGGGACAAAATACGCGCGGTAGACGCCAAAACCGAAGCCCAAAAAATCGCCTTCTCCCCGCTCACGTTCCAGGCGGCGCGGGCGCTTCTGGAACTGGGCGTCCTGCGCAAAATTTCCGATTCGGGCGATGCCGGACTCAGCCGGGAAGAGATCGCCGGGCAGTGCGGCATATCCGTCTACGGCGCCGGGGTTCTCGGGGAAATTGCCCTGGGGATGGGCATACTCAAGCTGCGGGGAGAAGCGCCGGCAGAACCTGCGGCGGACCCGGCCCCGGCCCCGAACCCGGTGCAGATCCCGCAGGCAGAGGGAGAGCGCTTTGTTTTGGGGAAAATAGGCTGGTTCCTCCTGGAAGACGAGCTTACCCGCGTCAACTTTGCCTTTACCAACGATGTCTGTTACCAGGGCGCCTTTGATCTTGTTGAATCCGTAAAAACCGGGAAACCCCGGGGCCTGCGTGTTTTCGGGGACAACTGGACAACCATTTACGAGGCCCTCTCAAGCCTGCCCGGCAGGGCAAAGAAAAGCTGGTTCGAGTTCGATCACTTTTATTCGGATATCGCCTTTCCCGGCGCGCTGCCTGTCGTATTCGGCGGGGCCGGGGGCAGCAATCCTCCCAAAAAACTTCTCGACATAGGCGGCAATACCGCCAAATGGGCCATAAGCTGCTGTAAGTATAACGCCTCCGTCAATGTCACCATAGCGGACCTTCCGGGGCAGACCGCCGTGGCGGAAAAAAACGCCCTGGCCGCCGGTTTCGCGGGCAGGATAGGCGTTTATCCGTGTAACATACTCGACAGCGACACTACGCTCCCCGCCGGAATGGACGCGGTCTGGATGAGCCAGTTTCTGGACTGCTTCTCTCTGGAACAGATCACCGCAATCCTCGCCAAGATCCGGGCGGCAGCCGATTCCGGAACTGACATCTACGTGCTTGAGCCGCTCTGGGACATGCAGCGTTTCGAGGGGGCGGCCTTCAGCCTGCAGGCGTCTTCCCTTTACTTTACCTGCATGGCCAACGGCAGCAGCAAAATGTACCGTTTCGGCGAACTTACGGCGGCGGTTGAAAAGGCGGGTTTCGAGCTTAAAACCGCCCATCACGATCTGGGATCGAATTCCTACTCGCTCCTGCGGTTCAGAAAGGCTGAACAGAAATGAGCCTCCGCGCCCCTAAACTTGACCCACGGAATTTTCAACCGCAAAGTCGAATCGAACCGAAGGTTCGCAGTCAAAGAAGTTTTTGCTCTCAGGTCCTTTCTTTGACCTCTTTCCGCTCTTACTTATTCGACTTATTTGACTTCGTGGTAAATCTTCACGGCACAGTATAATCATTCCCCGAATTCTGTGGCCGGTTTAGCGCTCAGTAGTGGGGGGGCCTGCGCTCGGGAATTTCCCCCAATTCCCCTGAAATTTGCAGAAGCCTAGCCTTTATCGCGCTGTTTTCGGCGCTCAGTTTTTCCAGGACCGCGTTCCGGGCCACAGTCTCATCCTGCAGGCGGGTAAGAAAATCCTCCAAAAAGGCAAGTTTTGTCTCGATCTTCTCCAGCCGCCGGTCTAAATCTTGTTGATCCATCGGTTTTCAATATATAATAATAGAGGGCTTCTTGCAAAACCCAATCGAAAACCCAGCCGGGGGTTTTACAGGCGGCTTCGGCAAATGCCTCCAGATATAGAAAATATAGAAAAAACAGGGGGAATCCATGAAGGAATTGGATTTTACGATCGAGGAATTGGGAAAGCGCAACATAAAATCGCCCATAACCATGTCCAAGACAAGAGGGGATTTTATCGCGAATTATGTAACCGACGAAGAATTTGTCCTGCCCGACCCCAACATAGCGGTAGGAACCCAAAAGCCCCTTAAACGGAGCCAGCTCTTCGAGTGCGCCGGGCCAAGGGAAATGATATATTTCATGCCGAAACATGTCCACGCGGGAATCGTGAGCTGCGGCGGCCTGTGCCCGGGGATCAACGACGTAATCCGGGCGCTTGTACGCTGTCTCTGGTACCGCTACGGGGTGCGGCGTATTTCGGGCATACGCTACGGCTACCGCGGCTTCCTTTCGGACGAGGACAAATTCGCCATCAAGGAACTTAACCCCGACGTAGTGGACGACATTCACAAGATCGGCGGCACTTTCCTCGGCAGCGCCCGGGGCGGCGGCAAAGAAGTGTCCCGAATCGTGGACGCCATGGAGCGGCTTAACCTGAACATGCTTTTTACCATCGGCGGCGACGGGACCCAGAAGGGTTCCCTGGACATTGCCGAGGAAGTCGGCGCGCGCGGCATGAAGATCGCCATGATCGGCATCCCCAAAACAGTAGACAACGACTTCTCGTATATCCAGAAATCTTTCGGTTTCGACACAGCCGTAGCCAAAGCGGTAGACGCGGTAACAGCCGCCCACATGGAGGCCCACTCGCAGATCAACGGCATCGGCCTGGTAAAAGTAATGGGCCGCGAATCGGGCTTTATCGCCGCGTACACCGCCCTAGCGAGCCACGAGGTAAACTTCGTGCTTATCCCGGAAGTGCCTTTCGAGCTTAACGGATCAAACGGCTTCCTCCGCCACCTGGAAGACCGGGTCAGGAACCGGAAACACGCGGTAATAATAGCCGCCGAGGGCATACTTCAGGAACAGCTTGTCACGGAAAAGAAGACCGACGCCGGGGGCAACGCCAAAATAGCCGACGCGGGAATATACCTCAAAGACCGCATCCAGGAGTATTTTGACGCCAAGAATATCGAGATTAACCTCAAGTACATCGATCCGAGCTATATCATCCGTTCGGCCCCGGCGGATCCGGTCGACTCCGTTTACTGCGAGCGCCTGGGCAACGCGGCGGTTCACGCAGCCATGGCGGGGAAAACCAAGGTCCTTATAGGCCTCGTGAACAACGAATTCGTACACCTTCCCATGAAGGTAGCGGTCCACCGCAACCACGTTGACCCGGAAAGCAACCTCTGGCGTGACACCCTGGACGCCACCCACCAGCCGACCCTGATGGTAAATAACCCCATAGGCCAGCTATTCGGCGTTAAACCCGAGGTAAGATCGTAGGTAGAAGTTTTATCGTTCCAATCATTCAGAGGGGGGCCTGTTACCAGAAGGGCGGGCGCCGCGCCCCAGGCCGCCGTCCGGCCCCCCTGCGCTCCAGCCCCGCCGCCCCAGGCGGCAAGTCTTCCGCTACCCCCCCGGCACGGCCTTCGGAATTTTTCACCGCAAAGTCGAAAAAGTCGAATAAGTAAAAGAAATAGCAGGCAAGAAGCATAAAAAAGTGCCAGGCACCGTTTTTCTCGATAAAAAAATATCCATAAATTTGGTGCCAGACCCGCAAGAGTCTGATGGCACCTTTGCATTCCCTGCGTGAGGCAACGCGCTACGTTGCCACTTACCGTAAAATGCCGTATACTCTCTGAAGGGGGCTGCGATGCTTGCACTTAAAGGCAGATATGACGGGAGGGTGGTTATTTTGGATGGAAAACCGCCGGTTCCCGCAAGTGATGTAATTGTTACTTTTCTGGATTCCTCCGCGTCTTTCCGGGCCGCTGATGATGGTTCTTTAGCGTATCTTTTCAAGGGATGCACCGATGACGGCATCCGTGAACCGCTTGTCGATTTTGGTGAAGCCATAGGGAATGAGCAGTGGTAAACGGCTTCCCGCGGCGCGTACGGCGGCCTAAAGGCCGCCTCCATTTTCTGGGTACTGCGGCATTTTCTGTGCGCCGGGCGTATGCTGCATTTTTGTATTAACGCCCCTTGGCGGGGCGCTTTTATTCCGCCCCCCAGCAGGGCGATATCATTAAACTGAATCTCAATCCCCGCATGGGGCATGAACAGCAAGGGTTCCGTCCGGTGATTGTACTCAGTAACAATATTGTTCCGCAATATACCAACGTTGTCGTTGCGGCTCCCATATCAACGACACAACGCAGACTTCCGCTGTACCGTGATTTACCGGGCGGCCTTGCTACCACAGGGACAGTCTTGCTTGATCAACTGGTTACGCTGGATTATAAAGCCCGTTCTTTTCAGTTCATTGAAACGGTTCCCGCTGATTTTTTATTACAACTGCTTGATATTGCCCAACGGATTTTTACTATATAATGAGCGCCTTTGCACTCCCCTTAAGCTACTCCCCAGCACGGCTTTCGGAATTTTTTACCACGAAGTCGAAAAAGTAAAAGAAGTTGAAGAAGTCAAATAGCAGGGAACTGTGCCAGGAAGCATAATGCCCGGCGTCTTTGCGTTCCCTTCGTAAGGTAACGCGCTGCGATAGCATTGACAACATAAAACGGCATATATATCATTTAAATGACTTGGTTTTAAAAACCGGCTGGCGCGGATCATCGGTCCCTGCACTGTAACCGGCTTCCGGAAAAACAGCCTCAATTGCCAACATTTTTTTAAGGAGAACCTTTATGAAACGGAAAATTTTTATGTGTTTTTTAATTCGCGGAATTTTTTTTGAAGTGCGAATTTTATGGCGAAAAAACTTCGTAAGGAGTCAGGTAGCCTAAAACCTTGCGAGGCCGATTATTGATTTTATCAACGATTTTGTCTAGCTGTTTTT
>JAIRZS010000070.1 GCA_031267115.1 Treponema sp. | reverse complement strand
AGTCGGCGGCGACCCAGGTTGAGTGGAAGGGCCATACGGTTAATTTGATTGATACTCCGGGGCATGTGGATTTTACGATTGAGGTTGAGCGCTCCCTCAGGGTGCTGGACGGGGCTATTTTGGTGCTTTGCGCGGTGGGCGGGGTGCAGTCCCAGTCTATTACGGTGGACAGGCAGCTTAAGCGCTACCATGTGCCCCGTATTGCCTTTGTGAACAAGTGCGACCGTACGGGGGCTAATCCTTTTAAGGTGAGGACGCAGCTTAGGGAAAAGCTGGGGCTGAACGCGGTGCTGGTGCAGATTCCTATCGGGCTTGAGGACAAGCTTGAGGGTATAGTGGACCTTGTTACTATGAAGGCTGTTTATTTTGACGGGGACCAGGGGACCGAGATGCGTTTCGCGGAGATTCCCGCCCATATCAAGGATGACGCGGCGAAGCACCGGGACGAGCTTATCGACGCGGTTTCACTTTTCAGCGACGAGCTTGCCGAGCTTTATCTGGGCGGGGAGGCTATTCCCGAGGATGTTCTGCGCGCGGCTATCCGCAAGGGGACTCTGGCGGAGCAGTTTGTGCCGGTGATGGTGGGTTCGGCCTACAAAAACAAGGGTATCCAGAGTCTTCTGGACGCGGTGAACAGTTATCTGCCTGATCCTACGGAGGTGAAGAACTACGCCCTGGACCTGGACCGCGGCGAGGAGCGGAAAGAGCTTAAGGCCGATGAAAAAAGCCCTACCGTGGCCCTGGGCTTTAAGCTTGAGGACGGCCAGTACGGCCAGCTTACCTATGTGCGTATCTACCAGGGGGCGCTGAAAAAGGGCGAAGAGCTGGTGAACACCCGCGCCCGGAAGAAATTCAAGGTGGGGCGGCTTGTCCGTATGCACGCGGACAATATGGAGGATATCTCCGAAGGCTCGCCCGGCGATATTGTCGCCCTTTTCGGGGTGGACTGCGCCTCAGGGGATACTTTCTGCGGCGGCGGGCTTAACTACGCGATGACTTCGATGTACGTGCCGGAGCCGGTTATCTCCCTTGCGGTAACGCCCAAAGACAAGAAAGGCGCGGACCAGCTTGCCAAGGCCCTGAACCGCTTTACCAAGGAAGACCCTACGTTCCGCACCCATGTGGATATCGAGTCCAACCAGACCATTGTTCAGGGCATGGGGGAGCTTCACCTGGAGGTGTACATCGAGCGCATGAGGCGGGAGTACAAGTGCGATGTTGATACGGGCATGCCCCAGGTTGCGTACCGCGAGGCTATTACCCAGCGGGCCGAATTCAACTATACGCACAAAAAGCAGACGGGCGGTTCCGGCCAGTACGGGCGGGTCGCGGGCTTTATGGAGCCTTACACGGAGGGCGACTACGAGTTCGTGGACCTGGTCAAGGGCGGCGCTATCCCCACCGAATTTGTGCCGAGCTGCAACAAGGGTTTCCGGGAGGCTGTCAAAAAAGGGAGCCTTATCGGCTTTCCTATTGTCAATATCCGCTGTACGATCAACGACGGCCAGAGCCACCCGGTGGACTCCTCGGACATCGCGTTCCAGATGGCGGCTATCGGCGCGTTCCGGGAGGCCTATAACAAGGCGAGGCCCTGTATTCTGGAGCCTGTTATGAAGGTGGTCGTGGAAGGGCCGACGGAATTCCAGGGAAATATTTATGCGTCAATTAACCAGCGCCGTGGTATAATATCCGCGTCCACTGAAGACGGGGTTTTCTCCAGGGTGGAGGCCGAGGTGCCTATGAGCGAGATGTTCGGCTATTCGACGGTGCTGCGCTCCCTTACCCAGGGCAAGGCCGAGTTTACCATGGAATTCCTGAAGTACAGCAAGGTGCCCCAGGGTATTTCCGATGCTTTGATCAAGGAATACGGGGAAAAGCGGAAAAGGGACGCCCGGTAAAGCCGGAAAACCGGAATCACGGGCCTCCTGAAAACCCTGTCCGGGGTTCCCGGGGGCTTCGTATAGCGGAACCTGATAGGACATAGCAGGTATATGCAGATATATAGCAGAACGAGCAGGAATATTACATAGGGGAGTTTTGAAAAATGGTTAAAGACGAATTGATTAAGCGCAGTCCGGTCCGCGTACTTGAAAAGTCAATTCACGGCGGGCTTAAGGCCGGGGAGATCGGGGTTATCGCCGCGCCCAGCGGTATCGGGAAGACATCGGTGCTGGTACAGATTGCGCTGGACAAGCTCTTGCAGGGCAGGAAGGTTATCCACATATCCTACACCAAGCACACTGATTATGTTCTTGCCTGGTACGAGGATATCTTTGACGAATTTATAAAGAAGAAGAATCTGGAAAATCCGGAGGAAGTGAAGAACGACGCGGTCAGGAACCGGGTGCTCCTCAAATTCAGCCAGGAAGGGGTAAGCGGCGATCAGGTGCGCCGCAGCCTTACGGCCCTGATTCAGGACGGCGGCTTTAAAGCCGAAGCTATCATCGTTGACGGCTTTGATTTTTCCCTCCAGGACTCCGGCGGGCTTGCCAGGACGCGGAACATGGCCGAAGAACTTTCGGTCTCCGTGTGGTATAGCTGCACGGTCAAGGCCGGCGATGTCTGCGACAAGCACGGGATTCCGGCCATACTCCGGGACGCGCTTCCCAGTGTTGACGTGATAATAGCGCTGGACCCCAGGGCGGACCACATCGATCTCAAGGTACGCAAGGACCGGGACCAGTTCAACCCCGAGCGGATGGCCCTGAAGCTCGACCCGAAAACGCTGCTCATGCTGGAAGGGTAAGACGGCAATTCCCGGCGTGCCCGGCGGACAGCGGCCCGCCCGCTATTGCCGCCGGGTCTCGGCTACAGGCGTTCGAAAAATACCAGTTTGTCCCTGGGCTGGCGGTCGTTGTGCCTGTCCGCAGGGGCTGCGTCGTCCGCCGGGCAGCCCAGGGGCAGCAGCGCCGCCGGTATGATATTTTCCGGCAGGGCGAACGCGGCCCTGATCTTCGCGGCGTCAAAGTACATCACCCAGGTGGAGCCAAGCCCGATATCCGCGGCCTGGAGCATCATGTGGGTGGTAACAATACTCGCGTCCACCCAGCCTGAATGTTCGCCGTCAAAAGGCCGTACCCAGGACCCGCCTTTATCAAAACACACCAGCAGAACCGCCGGCGCGCCGAAACGGCAGGGCGTACAGTCGTCCACTTTTTTTAGGCCCTCCGCCTCCGTGATCACCAGTATGCGCTGGGGCTGCTTGTTTGCCGCCGTGGGGGCGTTCCGCCCCGCTTCCAGCACCAGATCGAGTTTTTCTTTTTCCACCGGCGCCTGTTTGAATTGCCGCACGGAATACCGCCGGGCCGCGAGCTCTTTAAAATCCATAGATAACCTCTTTATATGCCGCTTTTAGCGGCGGTCATAATCGAACATTAACACAAAGTGTTAATATGCCTCCTTGCTTCAGCGCTTTTGCCAGGCCGGATACCGAATTTGTTTTGGGCGCATTTCCGGCGCTTTGCGCCGGAAACCGGGCTTTGCGGGGCTGCGCTATCGCTCCGGCCCCGGCGCTCCGCGCCGTGGCTAAACCCCTCCAATCCCTTGCGCGGTTGGCATCACGGGAATTTCCTCCGTGAATTTCACAGGCGGCAGACCCTGCCTGAATAAAATATATAAATTCTATAGTTTTTCTTGGAAAATAACTTGACACAAAATCGCCGTCTGGTTATATTCTCTAATAAGTATGAATTCTTAGTATTTTTATAGGAATTCTAGGATGAAAAAAACATGGGTAAGAAACTGAAACAGATCGCCATATACGGGAAAGGGGGTATCGGGAAATCAACTACCACCTCTAATCTCAGCGCGGCGCTGGCGGAAATGGGCCTTAAAGTTATGCAGTTCGGCTGCGATCCCAAAAGCGATTCCACCAATACCCTACGGAAGGGTAAATTTATCCCCACCGTGCTGGATACCCTGCGCGAGCAATCGGCGGTAAAGGCCCGCGACGTTATCTTCGAAGGCTTTAACGGCATCTACTGCGTGGAGGCCGGCGGGCCGGCGCCCGGAGTGGGCTGCGCGGGAAGGGGGATCATCACGGCTGTGGAACTTTTCAAGCAGCAAAAGATATTTGAGGAACTGGAACTGGATGTGGTGATCTTCGATGTCCTCGGGGACGTGGTCTGCGGCGGTTTCGCCGTACCCATCCGGGAAGGGATCGCCGAACATGTGTTTACCGTGTCCTCCTCGGATTTTATGTCGATCTACGCCTCCAACAATCTCTTTAAGGGGATAAGCAAGTACTCCAACTCCGGGGGCGCGCTTCTGGGCGGGGTAATCGCCAATTCCATGGGACCTCCGTATTCGCTGGATATTATCAACGACTTTGTCTTGAAAACCGCGACGACGGTAGTGGAATATATCCCGCGCTCAATCACCGTTACCCAGAGCGAGCTTCAGGGAAAGACTACAATCGAGGCGGCGCCCCGGTCCGCACAGGCCGGGGTGTACCGCTCCCTGGCAAAAAAGATAGCCGCCCACGAGGCGTCAAAGGCCCCTTCGCCCCTGGAAGTTACCGCGCTCCGCGAATGGGCCGGCGGCTGGGCGGACAGGCTCCTCGCGCTGGAGCAGGGAAAGGTGCCATCCCCCGGGGACGGCATCTAGGAAAAGCCATGGACAAACGGACGGAGAATCTCCTGAAATCTTTAAGCCACCCCTGCTTTAACGGCGGATGCGCCGCTTCGGGGAAGCACACCCGCATCCATCTGCCGGTAGCGCCGGCCTGCAACATCCAGTGCAACTACTGCGTCCGCCGCTACGAATGCGCCAACGAAAGCCGGCCCGGAGTTACGGCGCGGGTGCTGTCGCCCGGCGGGGCGCTGGAACGCTTTTTGGACGTAAGGGAAAAATTCCTGCGGGACGGAACCGGGGGCCTTAACGTGGCCGGGATCGCGGGCCCCGGAGACGCGCTGGCGGATTTTGAAAAGACCAGGGAAACCTTTAAACGCATCCGCAAAGCTGACAGGGACGTTACCTTCTGCCTTTCGACAAACGGGCTTCTGCTTCCCGATTATGCCGGGGAACTTGCGGATCTGGGGGTTTCCCATGTAACGGTAACGGTAAATGCGCCGGACAGCGTAACGGGCAAACGGATTTACCGTTACGTTGATTTCCGGGACAAACGGTATACCGGCGGGGAAGGCGCTTCTCTTTTAACGGAAAGGCAATACGCCGGCCTTGCCCTGCTTAAAGAACTGGGCATTGTTACCAAAGTGAATATCGTCATGCTGAAGGGGATAAACGACGACAAGATTCCCGCCATTGCAGAAAAGGTAAAGAACGCCGGGGCGGATATTTGCAATATCATGCAGCTTATCCCGGTCAGGGGAAGCATCTTCGAGCATCTGCCGCTGGTAAGCAACGCGGAGATCACGGAACTGAGGAAATCCTGCGAGCATATACTTCCCCAGATGTACCACTGCCGGCAGTGCCGCGCCGACGCGGCGGGGACGCTGGACGAGGATATGTCCCACGCCTTTGCCGGACCCGGTCCGGGCGGGGAACAGGTTCCGGAAGGGAAGGGCGCGGGGGATACGCCTTCCGGGATTCCCCGGCGTTTCGCGGTGGCCTCCAAAACCGGCATGGTTGTGGACCAGCATTTTGGCCATGCGAAGGCCTTCGGCATTTACGAATACGACCGGGGAAGGGTGAGCTTTATCGAAAAGCGGGAAATACCGCAGTACTGTTTCGGGCCGCGCGGGTGCGGCGAAACCGGGGAACCCATAGCGGCCATCCTTAAAACCATCGCGGACTGTTCCGGGCTTATCAGCATGAGAATCGGCGGGCCGCCCAGGGCGCGGCTTGAGGAAAACGGGGTAAGGGTGTGGACAACCTACAATTACATAAGCGCCGCGGTAGAGGACGCGGCGAAGGAGCTGAATAAAAATGCCGAAGTTTAACTGGCGGGTATTCCTGCCCGCGGCCGCGCTGGCGCTTGTATTACTGCTGCATACCGCGCTGCCCCCTTACGAGGGTTACAGGGTAAAACTGCTCCCCTATTTTACCAATTTTCTTTACCTGCTTACCGGCCTCTTTATTGCCAGGGGCGTTCTGGGCATTTTCAACGAAAAAGAGCGGAAAAAGCTTTCTTTCAAGGCCCCTTTTTACGCCGCAGGCTTCCTGTTTCTGGGGCTGTATAACATTATCACCCTTAAAATAAATCTTATCCCGGGCCTCTATTTCCCCGCGCCGGAGAGGATCATCGGCGTTTTTATTGAAGACTGGTTTTTCATCCTCCGCTGCCTTGTGTATTCGCTCCGGCTGCTTTTGGGCGGCTTTTTCATCGGCGCTTTTCTGGGGGTAGCTACAGGGACCCTTATCGGCTGGAGCCAGCGGTTCAACTACTGGATCATGCCCTTTATCCGCATCGTAGGGCCCATCCCCTCGACCGCATGGATACCCATTGCCCTGGTGATCTTCTTCAGGCCCACAAGCGCGAGCCTCTTCCTCATTGCCCTGGGGGTATGGTTTCCGACGACGGTGCTTACCAGTTCGGGGATTATGAATGTACGGAAAAGCTACTTTGAAGTTTCAAGCACCCTGGGGGCAAGCCCCCTGCGGAATGTCCTTACCATAGCCTTGCCTGCCGCCGCGCCCAGTATTTTCGCGGGGCTTTTCAACGGGACATCCGCCTGTTTTCTTACCCTGATGGCCGCCGAAATGATCGGCTGCAAATTCGGTATAGGATGGTACATCAACTGGCAGCGGGAAACCCTGGCCTATTCCAATGTATACGCGGCTTTTATCGTGATTGCCATAACCTTTTCGTTCCTGATCGGCCTGCAGTTTAAAATCCGCAACCGGGTGCTGAACTGGCAGAAGGGCATTATCCGATGGTAGTACAGGGCGCGGCGGCCAGGGAAGGGCTGCTGGAAATCGACAATGTCCGCAAGGGTTTCCCCCAAAACGACGGCCGCAGCATAGAGGTTCTGGAGAATGTGCGGCTCCGTTTTGAGGGCGGGGAATTTATCGTACTCATAGGCCCCTCGGGCTGCGGCAAATCGACGCTGCTCCGCCTTATCGCGGGGCTTGCCCGGGCGGACAGCGGGAGCATCAGAGTTGACGGCAAGGGCATCGACGCTCCCGGCCATGAGCGCGGGCTTGTGTTTCAGGACCCGACCCTGTTCCCCTGGATGACGATCTACGAGAATATCGCCTTCGGCCTCCGTTCGCGCGGGGTGTTCAAAAACGAAAAAGAGCATATCCCCGAATATTTCCGCCTCGTGGGTCTTGAAGGTTTTGAAAATTCCTACCCCCACCACCTTTCCGGGGGAATGGCCCAGCGGGCGGCACTGGCGCGGGCGCTGGTAAACAAGCCCAAGGTGCTGCTTCTTGACGAGCCTTTGGGCGCTCTGGACGCCTTTACCCGGATGAACATGCAGGACGAGATACTCAATATATGGCGGCGGGAAAAAATGACCATCGTTATGGTTACACACGACGTGGATGAGGCAATTTACATGGCCGGCCGTATCGTGGTTATGTCGGCGCGGCCCGCAAAAATAGAAAATGTAATTCCTGTTGAAATAGGCCGCCCCCGCCGGCGGGACGATCCTGATTTCCTGTCACTGCGTACAAAGATACTGCGGATTTTGCACTTCGCCGGTACGGGGGCGGAGCCGGAGTACCAATTATAGGGGTTTGTCTTTCCGTATGGGAAGAAAAAATAAATTCTTCATAAGGAGCAAAAAAATGAAGAAACTGTTTTGTGCTGTTCTTATGTTGTGCCTCGAGCTTGCCGTTGTGTGCGCGAGGGCGCAGAGGCAGGAAGAAGTCACAAGCGGCGACTATGTCCTCAAGATCGGATATCCGGTGGAAGGCGGTCTCTGCGAAGCGCCGTTTTATATTGCCATCGCCAAGGGATTCTACGAAG
The DNA here is from genome assembly GCA_031267115.1 of Treponema sp. Lineage (GTDB taxonomy): Bacteria > Spirochaetota > Spirochaetia > Treponematales > Breznakiellaceae > JAIRRR01. The sequence goes on along the minus strand of JAIRZS010000070.1, from coordinate 1,913 downwards.
AGGAGGGCCTCAAATACGAGTGGATCAGCCTGGAACCCGGAACGGCGATGAACCTGCTTACCACAGGGCAGATCGACGTTACCAACAATCTTCTGGCGACTCTGATCCAGCCCATTGCGAACGGCCTCGACGTCAAGATTCCCATTGCCCTGCATACAGGCTGCGTTAAGGTACTGGTACGCCCGGATTCGCCCATCAGGACTCCCGCGGATTTTAAGCCGGAAAACGGGGTAAAGAAAAAAATAGGCGTTCCCAGCCGGAACTCAAGCACCAAGGTAATCCCTTCCAGGGTTCTTGCCGCCCTGAGCCTGAAGGTGGACGGCGACAACGCCGATGTCGAGTGGGTCATCTACCCCTCCGCAGAACTTCCCCTGGCGCTGGAACGGGGGCTGGTGGACGCCATTGGCTCCGGGGACCCGGCCGCCTCGATCATCGAGAACGAGGGGAGAGCCCGCGTGGTGATCAACAATGCTACGGACGAAGGGCTGAGGGACGAATTCTGCTGCGTGGCGCCCTTCCGCTCCCAGGCTATTGCCGAACACCCCGTGGAAGCGGCCAAATTCCTGAGGGCTATCCAAAAAGCGTCCAGGTGGGTACAGGAAAATCCCGATGAGACGACGCGGATTCTCTACGAGAACAAGTACATTGCCGGCGATCCCCTGGTCAACGCTCAGGTACTCAAGACTTACAACTACCGCGCGTCGGTAAGCCAGGCACTGACGGCAATCGAGCGGAACGCCCGCGAGTTGCAGCAGATAGGGCTTGTAAGGGGCGACGTTGACATCGAAGCGCTGATCAAAAACACCTATTACGCGGTCCCCGGCGTGCCGGATTCGCTGTTCTAGCAGCCTGTTGCATTTGTGGATTTTTTGCATATTCATGCAAAAAATCCCGCGTATTATAACGAAAACCGCGGGCGGCTGTCCGCGGTTTTTTTGAAAAAAGTGTCTGGCGCCAATGAGGAAAGTTGCAGCATTTCGGTGTAGTAACGCGCCTCTATCCGGCCTTCCCCGATGCCGAGCCTTGACAAAAGCCCGAGGAGCCGCCGCCGGGCGATACCTACTGTTTCCGGATCGCTGTTATCGGAGAGGACCTCCAGTTCCGCGAACCAGCCGAGGCCGGCCACTTCCGCAAGTTCCGCAGTTATGCCGTCGTAATCCCAGGAAAAACCGGACTTCCGCTTGCTTATCGCCGGTTTAAGGCCCAGCCTCCTGAGAAGTTCTTCGAAAGGTTCGGCGTCGGAAACCGAAAATTCCCGCTCGTCGTTTACCTCAAGGCCTTCCCTCATTTCCTTGGACTTGTAAGTTACGGTAACGGCATTGAAGGCTTTGCCCCCGGCGTCTTTGCCTCTCTCCTTCCGTATACGGACCCCGGAAAAAGGAAGGCCCGCTGGCATATTCCCGGACTCCTCCGGCTTCCAGTAGGTGTCTTCCTTGAGGAATTCCCCGTTAAAACGCGCCAAGGCGTCCAGTTTTTCCCTGACAGCGCCGGGATTGTCCGCCCAGGCTTTCAGTTCGATTTCAACCGCCATGCTTCCATTCTATATCATTCTGCCGCCCGGTGCAGCAGCAGGTAATTGGGCTAAAAAACATGCTTTGGAATTTTACCGTGAAGTCAAATCGAACCGAAGATTTACCGCAAGGCCGAAGAAATTAAATAAGTGAGCCTGTTCCAAAACTCCGGGGGACAAGTCCCCCGGGGTCGCAAACGGCCCCTTAGCGGAGCACTGCGGGACAGAGCCGCCCGCAGAGGGGGCAGGCCGGGACCTTGGCCCGGACTGAGGGGCCGAACTTGCCTGCAAGTTAAAGAACTGTAAAAAAACCCGTACGAATTTCACGGGTTTTTCGCCTCCCATTAAAGCGAAACGGCTGCTCAATCCCATATATATTCGTATGAGAAACTTGCGTTTGCTT
>JAIRZS010000244.1 GCA_031267115.1 Treponema sp. | reverse complement strand
GCGGGATTCGGGGGCGGTGCGGAAAACTTCGATAAAGGAGAGGCCGCCCAGCATCTTCGGCACGGAAAGCAGGTACATGTCGTCCCGGATGGACAGGGTGAATTCCCGCTCAAAGGGCGGAGCGCCGCCGCCGAACTCGACCTTTATCCGGTGACGGGCGCCGGTAACGGCAAAGCGGTCCCGGTCCCCCCGGAAAAATTCCAGGCTCTTGCCCCCGTTTACCGAAACGGTAACAAGGTCCGGCGCCCGCAGGCCCTCGTCCGTGTTACGGTTGTCAACGAGCAGGGTATGGCCCCGGTAAACGGTAAAGAGCAGGACCCCAAGCCCTATCCAGAGCAGGACAAGGGCGGCGCGGATGCAGATTCTGCGGCGTTTCTGCGTCATGCTTTCTCCGTTCCGCCCCGCAGGCTGGAGCGGGCGAGCTCGGCGTTGGCCCGCTTGCGCCAGGCGTGGATAACCAGGGCCAGGGCGATAACCCCGTAGCTGAACGCGTCGCGAAAATACTCGCCTATCATCGCCGAACCGAAGAGGTTGGTCCCCGCGCGCGGGACGACTATGTACATCAGATGGAGCAGCACGGTCCCGATGAACACATTGGGGATGGTCGCCTTGCTCACCGACGCGCCCCCGACCAGGATCGCCGCGGCGGCGAAGAAGCCTGTCTGTTTGTGGGCGTTGTAAGTCGCCATGTTTCCCATGTTTTGCAGGAAGATAAGCTGGCCCAGGCTGGCAAGGACGGTGGAGATGACGATGGCGACGATCCGGGTCCTGTCAACAGGTATCCCCGCCGCATGGGCCACTCCCTGGTCCTGCCCTACGGCCCTCATGTCCTGGCCGAGCTTGGTCCGCCTGAACCAGATGATAAAGAGGCAGAGCACCCCTATTATCAGGTAGTTGGCGACAGGAAGGATAAGTATCCCCGAAGACAGGTTCAGGCGCAGGGGCAGGAGGCGGTCAAGGGACTGCCGCACCGAATCAAGGTTGAGTGTGTTCCGTATCCCGTAGCCGCGCGAGAGGGTGATGCTGAGGGAATGGACAGGGATTACCGATCCCATAAGGTAGAGAACCACGAACTGGTAGAAGCCGTCCATAAAAAAGCCGAGTATATAGCCGGTAACCATTTCCCGGCCCCGGGCGCGGTTGAGGATCTCCCCGGCGGCCCAGCCGAGCAGCGCGGCAATGGGGACGGCGATGAGCGAGGCGAAAACGAGGCCGGAAACACCCACGATGTTCCAGTCAACCGCGAAAATCAGGCCAATCTGCCCGGCCATGGCCCCCAGGACCATGCCGAAATTGATGCCCATCCCCGCCATAATGGGGAGGATCAGGCTGAACACCAGAAAGCAGTTCCTGCCGATGCGGGTAAAGATCTCCTGGGCAATGGAAACAGGGGACAATCCGGAAATAGGCGTTGCCGCGATGCTTATTACCAGAAAAATAAAGACTACCGCGTTGTCCGCCAAAAAATTCCAGGGGTTGAAACGTTTCATTTGCTCACCTTCGTTTTCCGGGTCAGGGCGTAGATGATCATCCCGTTGGAGATAAGTATGCGGATTACCTCGGACATATCGGTTTTCAGGATGCTGTTGATTACCGACGGAGTCATGGCGAGGATGCTCTGGAAAAGGAAAGTCCCCACGATTACGTTGAGTATCGAAGCCTTGTTGACCGAAGCGCCCCCCAGGAGTATTGCCGCAACCGCAGGGAAAGCCATATATATGGGGGCCTGGTAGACCTGGATAAAGCCGAAACTCTGCTGGTACATGAGTATGCCCACCGCGCCGTACACGGTAGACACGATCACGCTGATAAGGCGCATCCTGTCCGCGGAAACCCCGCCGGCGCGGGCAAAATCGGGGTTGGATCCCACCGCGGTAAGGGCCGTCCCGGTACGGCTTCTCATAAAAAGCCACATGATAAAGGCCATAAACGCGAAGAAAAGGACGGTCCCGGTAGGGAATTCAAAATACGGCCCTATTTTGACGGCGAGGAAATTGTTCAAAAACCTGGCCCAGTAACCGTCCAGCGTGATAGTCGTCCTCAGCCCCTGGCCGGTATAGCCCCAGACCATGGTGGGGTTGGTGTACGGAAGGACCAGCCACATGATGGCCATAAAGGTGACGATAGAAAAGCCCACGTACATGGCAATGGTCATTTCCTCGCCCTTTACCTTGTTGAGGAGGAGGCCGTAAAGCCAGCCGAAAACAAGGGCGAAGGGAAGGCTCAAAAGCACCGCGCCGAAAAAGCCGGCGGCCCCGGCAAGGCCGAACTGCATTGCCAGGGTCGAGCCAAGCAGGCCCGCCACTATCCCCACGGGAAGGCCGAAGTTAAGGCCGGCGCCGGCCTGCATCATGGGGACTAAAGCCAGGACCATTACCCCGTTCTGCCCGAAACGGACAAAAACATTCATAAGGGAACTGTCAACCCGGACCTTGACGAAGGGGGCGGCAATAAAGAGGAGTATTACAAAGAAAAAGATAATAAGCCGGGGCCACCCAAAGTCGGTAATAAATTCTTTAAGGCGGCCGGTATCCTGGCTGTTCTTTTCAGGGTCTCTGATTTCCCCGCTCATGCTTCCTCCCGCCTGTCTTGTTCGGAAATGCCCGACATAAGAAGCCCGAATTCCGCGGCGGGCGAATCCGGGCGGAGGATTCCGGCAACGCGCCCCTCGGCGACAATGGCGATACGGCCGCAGATAGAACGGAGTTCCTCAAGCTCGCTGGAAACCATTACGATGGTGGTCCCCCTTTCCCGGTTGTAGCCCCGCAGGGTGTCAAGGACGATCTTCTTGGCCCCCACGTCAATGCCGCGGGTCGGCTCCGAGACAAATAGTATCCCGGGGTCCAGGGCGAAGGCCTTGGACAGGCATACTTTCTGCTGATTCCCCCCGGAAAGCTCCTTGGCGGGCTGTTTGGGGCCGGTGCATTTTATTTCAAGCTTTTTGATGTACTCTTCCGCGAGACGCCGCATTGCCTTTTCATCCCGGAGCTTGAAGATCCCGCCCAGCCAGGATTGAAGGTAGGCGCCCCTAGTCTGCATGGCCCCAAAGGCAATGTTCCAGTCAAGGCTTTCGTCCAGAAGGAGGCCCACCCCCCGGCGGTCCTCCGACACAAAGGCCATCCCCGCGTCCAGAGCCGCGCGGGGGTCCCCCATGCTTACCGCCTTCCCTTCAAGGAATACCCGGCCCCCGGCGGCGTAAAGCCCCATAATACCGTTGGGAATGCCCAGCTTGCCCTGGCCCGCCAGCCCGCCTATCCCGAAAATCTCGCCCCGCTTAACCGTAAAAGAAACATCCCGGACTGTTTCGCCGGGCATATCCACCCAGAGTTTTTCAACCCGCAGGGCTTCCCGGGACCCGGTTTCCGGCGGGGCGATCGGGGCGTCCGCATCCCGGCCTTCGGGCGGCGGCTTTTCCCCCCTGCCCTCTCCCGCGGCGCCCATGTCGCGGCCTACCATCCAGAACGCGATTTCCGGCACGGTAATATCCCGGTTAGGCACGTCTTTGATCATGCTGCCGTCCCGCAGGACAACCACGCGGTGGGAAATTTCGATAACTTCCCGGAGCCGGTGGGATATAAAAATAACGGCGATCCCTTCCCCGGCAAGGGCTTTGATCGCGCCCAGGAGAATCTCAGCCTCGCTTTCGGTGAGTACCGCCGTCGGCTCGTCCAGCACGAGGAGCTTTACCCCGTCCCGGTCTATTTCGCGGGCGATTTCGGTAAACTGCTTGTGGCCCACCGGCATTTCCGAGGCCGGGGTGCCGGGGTCTATCTTTACCCCCAGCTTGCCGATAGCCTGGGCCGCCCGCCTGTTCATCCGGTCCCGGCGCAGAGTTGAAAGCCGGTCCCCGAATACCTCCGCCACAAAGTTATGGCGGAGCGGTTCCCGGTTAAGCAGGATGTTTTCGCAGGCGGTAAAGCCCGGTATAAGGGAAAATTCCTGATGGACCATGCCGATCCCCGCGTCAAGGGCGTCGAAAGGGCTTTTAAAGGCAGTAAGATTCCCGTCCAGGTAGATCCGCCCCCCGTATCCCCCGGTGTCGGCGATTACCGGCATCCCAAAGAGGATATGCATCAGGGTAGTCTTCCCCGCGCCGTTTTCCCCCACCAAACCGAGGATCTCTCCCCGGTTAATGGAAAAATTCACGCCGGATAGAACCGTCGTACCGTAAAAGTCCTTGGAGACATTTTCCAGCCGCAGCAGGGGCCCGTCATGTTCCATCGCGGCGGCTTAGTTCCCGCCCTGGAATTTAATGTTGTAGTACTTCTCGGGAACCGTCTGTTCGGTGGTGGGCAGATAGCCCCGGCCCATGACGTAGGTATCCATGTAGATCAGAATCTGGTTCCGCGCCCGCACGCCGGTATTGGCGTCCACATAATAGCCGCCGTTCCACCTTGCGCCGGGGGTAAATTCGCCCAGAGCCGAGTAGAGGTCGTTCATGTTGTCTATCTGGGCCTGGCCGTCAATTATCCGTTTGGCAAATTCCCCAAGGCCGGCGCTGACCGTAAAGCCGTAGGAAAAGGCCCAGGTACCGAATTTCCCGGAACCGCCCTGGGCAATTACCGCTTCCTCAACCTTCTTGAGGATCGCCGGGAAGTCCCCGGCTTCGGCGGTAAGATCGATCCCCAGCGCGCCTGGGTAGCCCATCAGCGGAGAGGGAAGGTCCGCTTCCACAAACATCCCGCCGTAGACCAGAAGCTGCTTAAGAAGCGGCTCGGTATGGGCGTCGTTGGTGCAGAAGAAAACCGAATTCGCCCCGTAGGTATTTATCCACTGGGGGGTCTGTTCCAGGATGTACTGCTGGGCGCCGGCAACCCCCACATCGGAAGTAGGATCGGGCGCGGTAACAAACACAAATTTAAGGCCCAGGTCATTGCAGGCTTCCTCGAATATCTGCCGGCGGAGGCCCAGGGTTTCGTAGGACATATGCCGGGGAAAGGAAATATGGACAAAGGTATCCGCGCCAAGCTGCTTCGCCGCCCAGATAATCGTATAGCCCCGCGAAATAAAGTCCGCGCTGACCGCCAGGTTCGCCGACTCCTGGATTACCAGCGGGTCCTCGTGGGATTCCCCCGCGAACAGGAGAACGTCGGACCTTCTCTCCCGGACCCGCCTGAAAGCCTCGGCAGTACCGGGAATGCCCTGGTTCACGATAATCGCCCTCATCAAAGGGTCGTCGGCCAGAGTGGTAATCTGGTTAATCGTTACCTCCTGCTGATCCATAAAGTTGTCCGGATACGTAACATGCTGGATCATGCCGCCCTCGGAAACCCTGCCATAACGCCTGATCAGTTCCTCCGCGCCCCGCAAATCGTCCTCGGACTGGGACACCGTCCCGGTTACCACACCGATATGGTAGGCGGCCTGCGCCACTGCAGGCTGCGCCGCGGTTTGAGGCGCGGCCGCGCCGGCCTGCTGCCTGGAACACCCGGCAAGAATCAGAGCGCCGAAAAGCAGCGCCGTCAAAGCAAGTAAACCTAACTTTTTCATTTGTTCCTCCTTGGAAATTTTGGCCGCACAAAACAGCCATGGGTGATAGTTTCCCCCCAAACGCGGTTTCTGTCAATGGTTATTTCGCCGGTCTCCGGCAATTTAATATTCCAGCCAGGAAT
>JAIRZS010000035.1 GCA_031267115.1 Treponema sp. | reverse complement strand
CGAGTTTCAGTCGCAAGCTTTAGATTGCTTTAGCAAAAGGACATTTAAGGAGGCTTTAGCCTCAATGCGGCTTTCAGCCGCTACAAAACCCACCGCCTTTAGGCGGTGGTCGTTTAGTCAAGAGGCTTTCTACCGCCCGGTTCAGCCGGCTGTTCGATGCTACCGGATCACTGCCGCTATTCCAGGGCGTCCCGCAGGCCGTCGGCGGCAAGGTTGAGGGAAAGCGCGGTGGTAACGATGGCGGCGGCGGGGAAGAACATCAGGTGGGGGGCGCGGCGGAGGAATTCGCGGGAAGAGGAGAGCATGGCGCCCCATTCGGGAGAGGGCGGGCTGATGCCGAGGCCGATAAAGGAAAGGCCCACGGAAACCAGTATCATTCCTGTTACCGACAGGGCTGCCTGGACGAGGACGGAGCCAATCGCGTTGCGAAGTATGTGCCGGCGGATAATCGCGATGTCCCCCAGGCCGTTTACCCGCGCGGCGGTGATGTAGTCGTTTTCCACGATAGTAAGCACTATGGATCGGACAACGCGGGTAAAATTGGGGATATACGACACCACGATCGCGATGAAGAGGTTCTTTGTTCCCGGCCCGAGGGCGGCTGTTATTGCCAGGGCGAGCAGCATGTAGGGTATGCTGAGGAAGGCGTCCGTGATCCTCATGATTATTTCGTCTGCAAGGCCGCCCGCGTAGCCGGCGATCGAGCCGAACACAAAAGCCGCCGCCATGGAGAGGGCTGCCGCTCCGAAGCCCAGAAGCAGGGATATTCTCCCCCCGTGGATGATGCGGGTGAACAGATCCCGGCCGTGATCGTCGGTGCCGAAGATGTGTTCCCGGCTGGGCCCCTGGAGGCGTATGCCCGGATTCTGCCGTATGCCGTTTTCAGGCGGGGCGATGACGCCGGCGAAAAGCGAGAAAAATACTATTACCGAGAGTACCGCGAGGGCAGCGGACGCGGGCCGGTTTTTGCGGTACCTTTGCCAGAATTTTTTCATCTGCCGCCTCTTCCCCCGTTGAAACGGGCACGCAGCCTGGGATCGAGGGACACGCACAGTATGTCTACCATGAGCATGATAAGACTGAAAGAGAGGGACAGAAATACTGTCGCCGCCAGCACCACCGGGGTATCCTTCATCCTGACGGCGTCGATGATGTGGCTGCCGAGGCCGGGAATGGCGAACACTGTTTCCGTTACCACCGCGCCGCCCAAAAGGTAGCCCAGGTGCATGCCCATTGAGGTGATTACCGGGATAATGGCGTTTTTAAGGGCATGGATTAAGATCACCCGGCCTTCCCCAAGCCCCTTGGCACGGGCGGCGCGTATATAGTCCGTCTCCAGCGTTTCGAGCATCATGGACCGGGTAAGCCTGAGCATGCCCGCCGAGGCCGGGACGCTCAGGGCAATAAGAGGCAGGATAAAGTGCCGCCAGCTTGACGCGCCGTTCGAGGGAAGCACGCGGAGTTTCAGGGAGAAAAACAGAATCAGTACCATGCCAAGGACAAAAGCCGGCACGGACGCGCAGAAGACCGTGAATATATTGGCGAGTATGTCGGCGGCTTTTCCCCGCTTCACCGCGGCGAGTATGCCCAGGCCCACGCCGATAAGGGAGCTTGTAAGGGTTCCCAGAAGGGCAAGGGCAAAGGTATTCGGCGCTTTGCGCAGTATTTCCGTTATCACCGGAGTCCGGGAACGGTAGGAGGTACCCCAGTCGCCGTGAAACACGAGCCGGCGGAGGTAGCCGGCATAGCGCATGAGGAAGGGCCGGTCAAGCCCCAGGTCCGTCCGCAGTATGGCAAGCTGGGACTCGTCCGCCCGCTCGCCCAGGATAAGCCTGGCGGGGTCGCCGGGGGTAAAGTCCATGATAAAGTACACGACAAACACTACCGCCATTGCCAGGGGTATAAAGAGGAGCAGGCGTTTCAAGACATAGCGGAGCATCGCGGATTCGTCCAAGACCATGCCGCCTTTAGCGGCTCATTTCCAGGAAATGTCCTTGAGGTATATGCCGTTGGGAAAATTCCGGGCAATAACAAGATCGCTGTTGTGGGCCCGGATAATCTCGGGGCCGGCGAACACCGCATAGGGGGCGTCTTCCTGCGTTATGTCCACAAACTGCTTGAAGACAGCGCGGCGTTTTTCCGGATCGGCTTCCCGGCGCCCTTCGGCAAGAAGCCGGTCAGCCGCGGGATTACTGTAGCGGGCGGAATTCCCCTGACCGATATTTTCCGTGCCGTAAAAGTAGCTCAGGTAGTTCATGTCCTTGAACATGATATAGTGGCCGCCCGCCGCTATCTGGAAATCGCCCGCATAATACTGGGTAACCCAGGTATTGAATTCCATAATTTCTATGGAAAGGCTGATGCCGATATCCGCGAGATTCTGCTGCACAATCTCCGCTACCCGGCGGTTTGCCCCGGTGGTTATGAGCGTTACGTTTACCGGGTTTTCCCTGCCGGCTCCCGCTTCCTTTGCCAGCAGCGCCGCCCGCGCGGGATCGTGCGGGTAGCGCCGCGCGGGTTCGGCAAAGCCCGACATCCAGGGCATGGCCATATAATCCTTGTCGGCGCTTCTCCCCTCGTAGGCGACGGCGGCGATAGTATCCCGGTCTATGGCATAATTAACCGCCTGCCTGAGCTTTACATTATCGAAAGGCTTTTTTTCCACATTCATGCTAAGGTAGTTCACCCGGTTCGAGGGGCTTGAAAACACCGTGACGCCTTCCTTGCTCTCAAGTGCCACGGCGGAGGCTGCGCTTGCGATCCAGATTAAATCGATGTCCCCGGTTTCAAGCGCCACCGCAGCGGTAAAATCATCGGGAATAATCCTGAACACTACATTTTTTATGGGCGGGGGCGGCCCGTAGTAATCGGGGAAAGCCTCCAGCCGCACTTCTTCGCCGGGCTTCCTGCCCGCAAAACGGTAAGGCCCGGTGCCTACAGGGTGTTCGCCGTATTTTTCAACGGATTTTACCGCCTTTTCGTTGTATATGGCAAACTGATCGCTCGCGAATTCCGAAAGAAAGGACGTGATAGGCTCGGAAAGCGTCAGCTTTACCGTATAGTCGCCGGTAACGGTAACGGCTTTAATCAGGGAAGTAACGGCGCTGCCGTAAGGCGTGCCGCGCGCGTACCCAATAGTGAACTCCACATCCCGGGCCTTGAATTCTTCCCCGTTGTGGAACTTCGCGCCCCTTCTTAAATGAAAGGTGTAGTCCAGGCCGTCATCTGAAATTTCGTAACTCTCGGCGAGCCACGGGCCGGGCCGCCCCTCCTCGTCATGAAAGAGCAGGCCCTCGTAAATATTGTTCCCGATCTGGCCCTCTATGAGCGTGTTGGCGTAGAGCAGATCAAAGGTGGCCGGGTCGGACGCGACCGACACTACCAGCGTATCCCGCGCGGTCTCCGCCGCCGCCCCGCCGCCGGGAACGCCGTTCCCCGCCGGGGAACAGGCCGAAAGACAGGCGAGAGCCGCCGGTAAAACGCTGCAAAAAATCTTTTTCATAACGCGGTTCCTTTGCATGAAAGTGAGTAAAAGCTGTGGCAATCATACCGGAAAGCGCCTATAATGAAAACCGGTACGGATTGCGTCTTAGCAATTTAATATTTCAAAAAAACGGGGAGGATTTTACGGAAAAAGCGTCTTTTACCCAGCCGCGCAAGGGATTGGAGGGGCGCGTAAGACCCGGAGGGTCTAGAGCGTTCTTTGCGCCGCTAGGCACAAAGAATGGAGCGGAGCGGAGCCTACAATCCGCCGCATCCTGCGTCGGATTTCCGGCCGGGGCGCACTCAGTAATGCGTCCATCCCTGGACGCTTGGGGTGCGCCCATAAAACCATGCACCGCATGGTTTTGTCCCGCAAAGCCCGGTTTCCGGCGCGAAGCGCCGGAAATGCGCCCAAATTTTTTAAAAAATCTTCATAATATTAAACTGCTGAGCGCGTCTGGGGGTACGGGTGAGGGTTATTGAAAGCGGCTTGATTACGGAGGCGGTAAAGAACGCCTGTATCGAGGCAAACTGGAATTTGCCTTCCGACGTGCGGGATTGCATACGCGCCGCGCGAGAAAGGGAACCCTGGCCGGCAGCCAGGGATATGCTCGACAGGATTATCGAAAATTTCTCGATTGCCGCGCGGCGGCGTTCCCCTGTCTGCCAGGATACGGGGATGGCCTGTGTTTTTGTGGAAATAGGGAACGAGGTCTATATCGAGGGAAGCCTTGAGGACGCGGTAAACGAAGGGGTAAGGCGGGGCTACGCGGAAGCTTTTCTGCGGAAGTCGGTGGCAGCCGATCCCCTGGACCGGAAGAATACCGGCGACAATACC
>JAIRZS010000033.1 GCA_031267115.1 Treponema sp. | reverse complement strand
GGGGGGGAAAACTACCTGATACCGGTGGACGCGAGCATCCCCGGCGAGGCATACCTGCGGGACCGCTCGGTGTCGATGCAGGCGGTACTGGACGAGTTGAACGCGGCAAGGAACACCCTGAATATCGTGGTGCTGGACGCCTGCCGGGACAACCCTTTTAGCTGGCGGCGGAGCGCCAGCCGGGGCCTCCAGGTGGTAAGCAACCAGCCCGCCGACAGTATCATCGTGTACGCCACCAGCGCGGGCAGCGCCGCCGCGGACGGTGAGGGCCGGAACGGGCTATTTACCACCCACCTTTTGAACAACCTGCAAAAGCCGGACCTTGAAGTAAACGAAGTGTTCCGTCTGACCGGCGCGGACGTGCGCCGGGCAAGCGGCGGCATGCAGATACCGGCGATCTACTCGCAGTTTTTCGATGTCGCGTATTTGGGAAACAGGCCCGCCGTGGTCACGCCCGCGCCAGGGCCAAGACCGCCGGTGGTGAACCCCCGGCTCGCGCCGGCGTCTCAGCCAACTTCCACCCCACAACAGCCCCAGACGGGGAACGCCACATATAACGCCTCGAGAACAGGAGCTTACATAGCCCATTCCAGCCTGGCCTTAAATACCCGCGTTAAGGTAACCAATCTAGCCAATGGCCTATCGGCAGAAGCGGTGGTAACCGGCCGTATCGCCATCAACCCGGATCGGATCGCCGATATTTCCGGGGAATTGGGCGACATCCTGCGGATGTCACGGACCGGCGTAACGAGGGTACAGATCGAGGAATTACCAAGCCCCGCTCAGGGAACGAGAAGGTGACTGTCACCGAATTTATGGATAAATTTTTATCGAGAAAAAGAGTGCCTGGCACCGAATTCGAAGTCGAAAAAGCATAAGAAGCAGGGGGTAAAAACTTATTCGACTTTTTCGACTTTGCGGTAGAATACATAGCCGTGGGGGCTGCGGCAGGGATGCCGCTGTTTCCATTGCTATCCGCCAGCGGCGGATAGATGGAGTTTGCCGCAGGCGGGCCGGCAGGGATGCCGGCTGCGGAGATTCATGAGTTTTTGCTCCGCAAAAACTCAAAGCGGTAAAACGGCAGGGATGCCGTTTTACCGCAGCGCAAGGGATTGAAGCGGTATCCTTTTTTGCCGCAGGCAAAAAAGATACAAGCGCAAAGCCCGGTTCCCGGCGCGGAGCGCCGGGAATGCGCCCGTATTACGACAAACCTTTACGATGTTAACCGGCGGGGGCGGGGACGCTGGAATAAACGGGGGTTTTGTGGTAGGGTGAGAGGCATCAATGAAATATTACGCTATCCAGGTTAAGACGAGGGGCGAGGAAAAATATATCAGGCTTTTCCGGGCGGGCCACCCTGGCTTCGAGGCGGAGATTTACTTTCCCCAGAGGCGGCTTGACGAGCGGCGGGGGGGCGTTGTTTTTGCCCGGCAGACGGGTATTTTTCCGGGCTATATTTTTCTGGAACTGGAAAACGACGATTCTATCCTGCGCCACCACTGGAATTTTAGAAGGACGGACGGGTTCTTCCGCTTTTTGAAATCGAACCAGAATATCCGCGCGCTTGAGGGCAGGGACCTGGAAACGGTGCTCCACTTTATCAAGCGTGTGGGGCCTGTGGCCGGGAAGTCCAGGGCTTATTTTAACGAGAATTCCAGGATTGTGGTGGTGGACGGGCCGCTCTTAGGGCTTGAGGGGAAAATTATAAAGGTCGACAAAAGGAAAGGGAGGGCGCGGATTAAGCTTGACCTTTACGACGATTCGTTTTCCATTGATCTGGCGTTTGAAACTATCGAGCCGTCTTCCGCGGCGGGAAAGGGCTGAGCCGGGCCGGCGGGGAATTTGCCGGGGGTTTGCCGGGGGAAGGCTATGACCATACCGAAATCGGGGCGTCTTTATATTATCGGGGCCGGGTTTGCCGGGCAGACGCTTGCCGGGGAAATAAAAAAAAAGGGTATATTCGGAAAAGTTGTCGCCTTCCTGGACGATGACGCGGAAAAAATAGGCCGCCGTATCAACGGTATCCCGGTGCTGGGCCCTATCCACGATGTGGCCCAGCTTCTGCGGATGAACCCGGCGGACGAGGCGGTTATCGCTATACCCAGCGCGAGCCGGGAATACCTTGCCGAATTGTACGCGGGCCTGAAAAAAGCGGGTTTCGAGCGGATCCGCATACTGCCGGGTATCTCGCAGATTATCGAGGGGGACGCCCACCTTATCCAGACCCGTTCTATTGACCCCCAGGATCTTCTGGGGCGCGATCCGGTGGCGGTAAACTTAAAGCAGAGCCTCTCCTACCTGCGGGGAAAGCGGGTCCTGGTGACGGGCGCGGGCGGCTCTATCGGCAGCGAGCTTTGCAGGCAGCTTCTTTCAGGGGGCGCTTCCCGGCTTTACCTTTTCGGGCACGGGGAAAATTCGATCTACCTGATAGACCGGGAACTCCGCCTGCTGCAGGAAGAGGGGGTGGGCGAGAAGGCTACCCTGGTGCCTGTTGTGGGGGACCTGAAGGACGCCGACTATATCGGCTATATTACCGGGAAGCTCAAGGCCGACGTGATTTTCCACACCGCCGCCTACAAGCACGTTCCCATGATGGAGGAAAACCCTGTCGCCGCCATCGAGAACAACTTTTTCGGCACGGTAAACCTGGTAAACGCGGCGGCGAAACACCGGGTAAAGCGTTTTGTGCTTATCACTACCGATAAGGCTGTAGACCCGGTGTCGGTTTACGGGGCTTCCAAGTACCTCTGCGAGCGGGCGGTTCTGGAGGCGGCGTCCGGGCAGACGGCGGCGCAGGTCAATTTTATGGCGGTGCGCTTCGGCAATGTATTGGGATCGCGGGGGTCCATTGTGCCGCTTTTCCAGAAGCAGATTGAAAAGGGGGGGCCGGTAACTGTTACCTCCCCGGAAATGAGGCGCTGGTTTATGACTATACCTGAAGCCTGCTCCCTGGTACTCAAGGCCGGGGGCGTCGGGACCAACGGCAACCTCTACCTCCTCGACATGGGGGAACCGGTGCGTATTAAAGATATAGCGGAACAGATGATCCGCTTCTACGGCTTTGAGCCGGAAAAAGAAATAAAAATCGAATATATCGGGACAAGGCCCGGCGAGCGGCTTGACGAGCGGCTCTGGGCGATGGATGAAAAACCGGTCAAAACCGAGTACAGCCGGATATTAAGGGTGGAGCGGCAGCCCCCCCCGGCGCCCGATCTGGAAACACTGACGGAAAAACTGCGCCCTGTCTGCTGCTTTGACCGGGACGCCCCGGAAAAATACCGGAACAGCGAGCTGCTGCGGAAGATTCTCAGGGAAGCTATCCCCAGCTTTGCCGTACCGGATCCGCCGGCTTTGCCGTCGGCAAAACACGCGGCGGGCCGTTCCGGGGCAAAGGATTCCGGCGCAAAGGCGGCCCCTCCCCATGCCTGACCGGGATATCCCCTTCGCCCGCCCTTTTATCGGGGACGAGGAAAAGGAGGCGGCGCTGCGGGCGCTCGGTTCCGGGTGGCTGACCACGGGAAAAGAGGCGGCGGCCTTTGAAAGCGAATTCGCCGCCTTCCTGGCCCCTCCCCCGGCGGCCCCTGTCGGGGCTTTTGCCGTCAATTCGGCTACATCGGGCCTTCACCTTGCCCTTGAGGGCTGCGGGGCCGGACAGGGGGACACGGTGCTTCTCCCCTCCTTTACCTTCGCCTCGGACGCGGAAGTGGTCCGCTATCTGGGCGCGGAACCTGTTTTTGTCGATATAGAGCCGGAGACCTTCCATATTGATCCCGCGGCCCTGGAAGCCGCCCTGGACCGGCTTTCCCGGGGCCTTCCCGCCTATCCCGGAGGGCCCGCAGGCAGGCCCGCGGCGGTGATCCCGGTCCACTACGGCGGCCTTCCCTGTAATATGGAACCCATACTGGAACTGGCCCGGCATTACGGGGCGCGGGTCGTCGAGGACGCGGCCCATTCGTTTCCGTCGCTTCTTCCGGGCAGGGGTTTTGCCGGGACCCTGGGGGACGCGGGGGTATTTTCGTTTTACGCGACAAAGACTATTACCACCGGCGAGGGGGGGATGGTGGCTACCAGGGACCCGGAAATTGCCGCGCGGGTCAGGCTGATGCGGCTGCACGGCATAGACCGCGATGTGTGGAACCGCTACACGGACCGCGGGGCATCCTGGTACTATGAAGTGATCGAACCGGGCTACAAGTACAACCTTCCCGATATACTGGCCGCGGTCGGCCGGGCCCAGCTGAAACGCGCCTGGGAACTCCTTGCCATGAGGAAGGCAATCGCCGCAAGGTACGACGAAGCTTTCCGGGATAACCCCCGCGTTATTATCCCGAGGACAGGGCCGGGCGACGCCCGGCATCTTTACCCCGTCAGGGTAAGGGGCGGAACCCCGGCTATTGACCGGGACGCCTTTATTGATAAACTGAAAGAGAGGGGGATCGGCGTGTCGGTTCATTTTATTCCCCTCCATATTATGCCCTATTATAAAAAACGGTATGGACTGGAGGCGGAACAATTCCCCGAATCCTTAAAAGCCTTTAGGCAGCTTATCTCCCTTCCCATCTGGCCGGGAATGACGGACAGGGATATCGGCAGGGTAATTGACGCGGTCGGGGATATCAGCGGCAAATAGGGGGCTTTCCTAAAACTTGCCCGGGTTTTGGGAATGCACAAGGACAAGTATTTTCCAGGGGGTACAGGCAGCGGTGGATGACGCGGAGGAATTTGTTGACGACATTGAGTTACCGGGAGCCCTTTGCGGGATAACCATCCGCTCCCCTGTCGCGCGGGGCCGCCTTGTCTCGATTGACTGCCCGGAGCTGCCCGAAACCTGCACGCTTGTCCGCGCAAAAGACATTCCGGGGAAAAACTACCTGGAGGAAATAAAGGCCCCGGTTTTGGCGTCGTCCGCCCTGTCGTACATCGGCGAGCCTGTCGCCCTGCTCCTGGGGCCGGACCGGCTCCTGGTGGAAAATCTGGCCTCGCGCTGCCGGGTCAACGCCGAGCCTGAAAACCCCCGGTACGGCTGCCGGGATTTTACGGAAGATCAGCTTGCGGGCAGCCGGGACATCCGTATCGGGGATACAGAGGACGCCTTTAAGGAGGCGGCCCGCGTTGTTGAAGGCGTCTACCGCACAGGCTTGCAGGAACACTGGTATTCCGAGCCGTCGGGGGCCCTGGCCGAATGGCTGGGCAGCGGCGCCAAGGCCAAAATCAAGGTCATCACCGCCACCCAGTGGCCTTTCCAGGTAAAGCGGGCCGTGGCGCAGACGCTGGGCGCGGCGGCCGGCCCGGTAACGGTATCGCCGGCCCGTACCGGCATGCATCTGGACGGCAAGATCTGGTACCCAGCCCTTCTGGCCTGCCATGCCGCGCTGGGGGCCTATATTACAAAGCAGCCGGTCAAAATCATGCTCACGCGGCGGGAGGATTTTTTTTACAGCCCCAAACGCACGCCGTCGGAAATACATATACGCAGCGCCGTCGGGGAAAAGGGCCGGCTTCTGGCAAATGAAATCACCGTCACAACCGACATGGGGGCCGGCGGGGTTTTTGTGGACGAAACCCTGGACCAGTGCTGCCTGGGTTCCCTGGGAATATACAGACAGCAGTGCATCAAAATAAACGGCAGGGCCGTCAGTACCAATATCCCGCCGACAGGCCCTTTCGCGGGTTTCGGCCTTGCCCAGGGTTTTTTTGCCATGGAAAGGCAGGCGGCCCTGATTGCCGATACCTTCAAACTCAACCCGCTGGAATGGCGCAAGGAAAATATACTCTCCCGGAAGAAAAGCCCGGCAATAGGGATCCCCTTTGGCGAAGATATCTTCCCTGAAAAACTCCTCGACACCGCCGCCGCAATGGGGGACTACCACCGCAAGTGGGCGGCGTACCAGACGCTCAGGGAATACCGGCGTTCCCACGGCGGGCCTGAAAAAAGCGAAGCGCTCAGGGGCATCGGCATCGCGGCGGCCTACCAGGCCAACGGGTTTTTACACGATCCAACCGGCAAGGGCGTCTATACCGTGGAAATGACTCTGCACAAAGACAGCTCGCTGGAAATCTCGAGCAACATGGTTTTTTCCAACGGCGATTATGTTTCCGTGTGGAAAAATATCGCCTCTGGGATTCTCGCGCTGGAATCCGCGAATATCCGCGTTATCAGAGACGGCGCCGGCGCCGCGCCGGATTCAGGCCCGGCCTGCCTTTCCCGGGGCATTACGGCGGTAACGCAGCTTGTGGAGCTTGCCGCCGGCGCCGTCCGGAAACAGCGTTTCAGGGACCCCCTGCCCATCACGGTGCGCCGTTCCTGCAAGTGCGCCTATACGCCGCCCTGGGGGGCGGAAACCGGCAAGGTTGACCGGAACGCCTTTTCCCACGCGGGCTGGGGGGCCGCGGTGGTAGAAGTGGAAATCGATCCGGTGGAATATACCCCCAATATAAGGGGCGTCTGGATGAGTCTGGACGGCGGCAAGATACTCTCCCAGAGGCGGGCGTGGCGCTCCACCCGTTTCTCGATCATACAGGCCCTGGGCTGGGCCTCCAGGGAAAGACTCAGCTACAAAGAGGGCGCTATTCCGGACGGGCAGTTTTTGGCCTACGAACTTCCCAACTTGCAGGAAATACCCCCCATCCACATCGACTTTATCTTTAACGAAACCGCGTCCCCCAAGGGAATCGGGGATATTCCGTTTAACTGCGTCCCCGCCGCCTTTGTCCAGGCGGTTTCGCAGGCCGTCGATCATCCTTTTGAACATCTCCCCGTCACGGCCAGGGAAATCTGGGACACAGGCAAATTCAGGCAGCCGGGAGGCATTGAGCCATGATCGTTAAATTCGTCCTTAACGGCGATGATGTTACCCTCAGCACCGATGCGGATACCCGGCTTATTGATATTCTGAGGAACAGTTTCGGTTTTACCGGGGCAAAGAACGGCTGCCTTTCGGGGAGCTGCGGGGCCTGTTTCGTGCTTTTTAACGGAAAGGCCGCGTCTTCCTGTATCATACCCGCCTTTAGGCTTCAGGGCAGCGAGATCATCACCATAGAGGGCTTTATCCAGTACAATGAGTACCAGGACATAGCGGCGGGCTTTGCCCAGGCGCGGGTGGAATTCTGCGGCTTTTGCGACACCGGCAGGATATTCGTCACCGAGGCTCTTCTGGAAAAAAAGCCCCCGCCCGTCCGGGAAGAAATACTGGAGGCTTTTTCCGGCATCAAATGCCGCTGTACCGAGCCGGAAAGCCTTGTGTCGGGAGTTCTGGCCGCCGCGGAATTCAGGCAACGGAGGCTGTATGGCAGAGGCGCATAACAGCACGGAAACGGCAAGGCAGTTATTCCGCCCGGCCGCCTTGCAGGAGCTTTTTACCATTTGGGGGCGTTCTCCCGGCGCCGCCATCTTCGCGGGGGCAACCTCCCTTTCCTTTCACCGGAACAGCGCTTATAAAATTTCGCTTCCGGAGCGGATCATTTCCCTGGACAACCTGGACGAGCTCCGGCGATTCTCCCGTACCGAACGCTACCTGGAAATAGGCGCGGCGGTCCGTCTTGACGAGATCGTCGGCATGGGGAAAGTCGTCCCCGATGTCTTTACCCGCGCCCTCAGCGCGGTTGGAAGCCCCCAACTGCGGAACCTCGCCACCATAGGCGGGCATATCTGCTACCCCTTCAAACAGCTTGATGCAATCGCCCCGCTTATCGCGCTTGACGCCCGTTACGAGCTGCGGACCGCATCTTCCTCCCGGTGGATACCCGCGTTCCGCTTTTCCTCCGTTTCCGGCCCTCCCTCCATTAACGCCCAGGAATTGCTCACCAGGATCAGAGTCCCTCTGGACGTCTGGAATTATTCCGCCTATAAAAAATTCACCGATCCCTATACCGGGGACGATACCGCCGGCTCCATGGTCTTTATCGCCCGCTGCCAGAAGAATATCCTTACCGACATACGGGTAGTCTACGCCGGCCTGACGGCGCTCCGGGACCGGAACAGCGAATCAGCCCTTACCGGCAAGCAGCTCCCCCTGGCCGAGCGGGATCTGGCGAATTTCATGGGACTCTGGGCCGATTATCTTTCGGCTATCGATCCCGCCTCCCTGCGGGACGATAATTCCGTTTTCGGGACAAGCAGGGAACTGAACGCCCTGATGCGCGCGAAGATGCTCAATTTTATCGAATCCTGCATCCGCGACCTGACGGAGTAGGCGGGAAGGATAAACGCATAAATTTTTGTTTTGGGCGCATCCGGCCCTGCGGGCCGGACCGGGCTTTCCGCTTGTATCTTTTTTGCCCTCGGCAAAAAAGGATACCGCTTCAATCCCTTGCGCATCCCGTAGTGAAGAATTTTACCGCTATTTATTTACCGCAAAGTCGAAAAAGTACAAGAAGTACAAGAATGAAGACCTCTTTAACCCCTAACTCCGCCCGAATTTACCCTGTCTAATCCAGAAAAGCGGTGTAATTCCTTGTGATACTTGACGTTACAGAGAGGTGAGAGTATTATATAGACAGGTTAATTAAGTTGTCTACTTGTGGAGGAATATATGAGCCTGCCGTCTTGGGTCCTGCCTTTCAAAGAACCTCACACCGCCATAAAATATATCAAGGGCTGCTATTACAAATATGCGGTAAGCCACCAGTATGACCCCGCCCGGAAACGTACCGTACCGAAATCCGGTGTGTTACTGGGAAAAATCACCGAACAAGACGTGATTGAAACGAGGGAAGAACCGGCCAATTCACCCCAACTGGTAAAGGCGATAAAGCGGTATCAGGGGGAAGGGAAGGTATGGGTGGCATACGAAGCGGGCTGCCTGGGGTTTGACCCGTATCATTTTCTGGGGAGGTACGGAATAGCCTGTCAGATGCGGCACGGATTCCGCTATGAAAACAACCGGTACCGGGGGGCAGCATGGATGGGCGGACTGAAGTTTGAACAGGAGATGGAAAAGGAGACCTTCGAGCAGTATCTGAGCCGTCCGGAGGACCTGACCGAACGGATCAAACGGATGGAGAAACGGATAGCGGAAGTGGCGCAGCAGGAGGAATACCGGGAGCAGGTACAGAAACTGCGGGCATTCCGGGGGATAGATTACCTGACGGCCCTGGCGCTGCTCTGCGAGATAGGGGATTTCAGAAGGTTCCCCAGTGCCGGGGCGTTTATGTCCTACCCGGGGCTGGTCCCATCGGAGTTTTCCAGCGGGGGGAAACGGCGTCAGGGACGGATCACCAAAGCGGGGAACAGTCATATCCGGAAACTGCTGACCGAATCATCGTGGCATTACCCCCGGCCGGTCA
>JAIRZS010000372.1 GCA_031267115.1 Treponema sp. | reverse complement strand
GGACATTGAGGCGGAGCTGACGAACTCTTCTTTTGACACGCGCCACCCTTTCCACATTACGTTTCGGGAAGAAGACCGGGGCAAGACGGTCTACTTTGCGGGCCGCTGGGAGATTGAGCGTGAAGGTGAAAAAGGGGATTTCGGCCCTATCGTGTCGGCAATAGTGCCTTGATAAATTTTGTCGCTATTTATTTACCGCGAAGTCGAAGAAGTTAGTTCAGGGTTTTACCACGAAGTCGAAGAAGTCAAATAAGTATAAGAAGTTGGGGTAAGGGCCGTCCGGGGAGCAAGCCGGGCGGCTTTTTTGTTTTGGGGTTTTACCGCGAAGTCGAAGAAGTATAAGAAGTGAAGAATAAAAAAACTTATTCAACTTCTTCGACTTCGTGGTGAAAATATAGGGGCAAAATTCGGTGCTAGGCACCGTTTTTCTCGATAAAAAAATATCCATAAATTTGGTGCCTGGCACCTTTTTGGGGGGTAGGCCGGGACCTGGGCCCGGCCGTAGGGGGGACGGACAGGGGCCGCGGCAGTCTGCCGCCGCCCGCCGGGTAACAGGCCCCCCCCTTATACTGCCTGCCTACTTGTATTTGACGTACAAAAGCCATAAACTTCTGTGTGAATTAAAAACGGCAGGTAAGGCAAAAATACCGGATTCGTCTGGACCTGGATGCCGCGGTCCTGAAGTTCGGCTTCCAGCGCGGCGGCGGAAAGGCCCGGCCAAATTCCGATTTACCCTGAATTGACACAAAAAAGAAAAAATTATATGCTTCTTTTGAAGCATAGTAAAACCTTATTTTTGGTAGGATTTTATGGAGAGTATGGACTGGCAAGGCCATCTGCCGCTTAATCCCGGGGACGATAAAGGCCGGGATTGCCCTCTGGAAAGAAAAAAACCATGAGCAGCCGGGAACTGCTGCGGCTGGAAAGGGTAACGAAGAATTTCGGCAGTACCCAGGTGCTAAAAGGGATCGACCTTTCCGTGGACGCCGGGGAATTTATCACCCTTCTGGGGTCTTCGGGCTGCGGGAAAACCACCACTCTGAGGATCATCGCCGGGCTTGAGCACGCCGATTCAGGCAGGGTGTATCTGGCCGGGCAGGATATCGGCGGCTTCGAGCCTAACAAGCGGAACGTGAACATGGTATTCCAGAATTACGCCCTGTTCCCGCACATGACCGTGGAATCGAATATAGGGTACGGCCTGCGGCTTAAAGGCCGGCCAAAGGCGGAAATCCGCATGGCTGTGGAAGAGGCCCTGTCCATGGTCCAGCTTTCGGGTTTTGAAAAGCGCATGCCCGCAGAGCTTTCCGGGGGGCAGAGGCAGCGGGTCGCGGTGGCCCGGGCCATGGTAAACCGGCCCAAGCTCCTGCTCCTGGACGAGCCTTTGGGCGCCCTCGACTTGCAGCTTCGCCGGCAGATGCAGCTTGAACTCAAAAGGCTCCAAAAACAGCTTGGTATTACCTTTATCTATATAACCCACGATCAGGAAGAGGCCCTTTCCATGTCGGACCGGATCGCGGTAATGCGGGACGGGCGTTTCGAGCAGATTTCCCCGGTTATCGAGCTTTACGAAAAGCCGAAAACAAGTTTTGTCGCCAAATTTGTAGGAAGCGCCAATATTATCCAGGGCAAGGTAGGCTCCGGCTTCCTGAGCGCCGGATTGCTGGCCTCGGAGGAAAGCGGCAGGGCTTTGATTATCGAACGGAGCGAGGGCCGGGTAAAAGCGGCTGTTCCGCCCGGCCTGCCCCCGGAAATAGCGGCCAAACTGAAACCGGGCGCGCCGGTCACCGCGGCGGTCAGGACCGAGCATATCGATCTGATACCCGAAGCCGGGGCAAAATCCGGCGAGGGCCTTAAGGCGATTATACGCGACATGAGTTTTGCCGGGGGCCAGCTTCGGATCACGGTGGTTTTGCGGAATTCCGAAGGCGCGGCAAACGGGGGGCAGGAAATTATCGCCAGCTGCCACGGGATAGATTCGCCTTTGGACGTAGGCGATTTGGTGCGGGTAACCTGGGCCGCGCCGGAATATGCCGTCCTGGTAGACCTTGAGGAGCGGCCCCTATGAGCCGGGCGGGGGATGCGGGCGGTCCTTCCCGGAAAACGCCCCCCGATTCCTCGGTAAAGCGTTCGGCATTTCTCATGGCCCTGCCCATGTATATCTTTACCCTGGTTTTTGTGCTGGGGCCCCTTATCTACATGCTGGCGCTGAGTTTTCTGAGCCGGGACGGCGTCTGGGGGGTGTCCCTGCCGCTTACCCTGCGGAACTACAGCCGCATCGGTATTCCGGAATATACCCGTACCTTTCTCCAGTCGCTCAGGCTCGCCCTTTTCAGCACGGCGGCGGTGATACTCTTCGGCTATCCTTTCGGCTATTTTATGGCAAAGCTCAAACCTGTCTGGCGGGCCAGGGTGATGATCATCCTTATCGTCCCCTTCTGGACCAGCTCCCTGATGCGCCTCTACGGGTGGATCATCGTCTTCCGGGCGAACGGCATTCTGGACAGGATCCTCATGGCTATAGGCCTTACCGCCGCGCCGCTGCGCCTGCTCTACACCTACCAGGCGGTCGTAACCGGCATGATCTACGCCCTGCTCCCGTTCATGATCTACTCGGTGTACACCAGCGCCGAAAAAATGGACTGGGGCCTTGTAGAGGCGGCCCGTACCCTGGGGGCCTCCCCCGCCCAGGCCTTCCTGACCGTAACCCTGCCCCTGACCATGCCGGGGCTTTTTTCCGGAATCATACTTACCTTTATCCCCTCCATGGGGCTTTTCTTCATTGCCGACATACTGGGCGGGAACAAGGTAGTGCTGGTGGGGAATCTTATCCAGGAACAATTGATGAGGGCCCACGACTGGCCTTTCGCGGCGGCCCTGAGCGTGGTATTGATGCTGATGACAACCTTTTTTATCTATCTCTACCGCAGGCTGGCCCAGGCTACCGGGAGCAGCGGGGAACTTGAGGGGCTTGTATGAGGCAGAGAAGGGCAATACTGTCCAAAACATACCTTGCCGCGGTGCTGCTGATCATGTATATCCCGATAGCCCTGGTAATCGTCTATTCCTTTAACCAGAACCGGATCAGCTCGGTGTGGAACGGTTTTTCCTGGCGCTGGTACGCCGAGCTTTTCAGGGACCGGGCCATGTGGAGCGCCCTGTGGAACAGCGTGTTCCTGGGTGTAGCGGCGAGCATAAGCGCCGCGGTAATAGGGTCCCTGGCGGCCACAGGCTTAGGCCGGGCAAAACTTCCCGGAGCCGGGGTAATGAGCTATATAGCCATACTGCCCATCATGATCCCCGAGATCGTCGTGGGAATGGTGTCCCTGGCCTTTTTCGCGCTTCTGGCCCTTCCCTTCGGCATGCTCACCCTGGTTATCGCGCATACCGCCATGTGCATCCCCTATTCGTTCATCATGGTAAAGGCCCGGCTGGAGGGGATCGACAAGAGCTATGTGGAGGCGGCAAAGGATCTGGGCGCGGGAGAATGGCGGGCCTTCTACGACATTACGCTGCCGCTTATCATGCCCGCCGTAGTATCAAGCATACTAATCTCGTTTGCCATGAGTTTTGACGATGTAATCGTAAGCGTTTTTGTTACCGGGGTAAACACCAACACGCTTCCCATCAGAATCTATACCCAGATGAAAGTCGGCGTTACCCCGAAAACCAATGCCATGTGTACCCTGCTGTTCGCGGCAACCATTGCGCTGGTCCTGATCTCCGCAGCCGTTTCCCGGCCCCGGAATGCCAGGGCTAAATCAAAAAAAGCCGTGTAAATAGCATTGCAAATACACCATTATAAAGGAGCAATTGCCATGAAAAGAATTTGGCTGCTACTTGTCCCCCTTGCGATAATATGCGCAAGCTGTAACCAGGGGAGGGGGGAAGCCCGGCAGACACAGGACCGGCAGGCGCAGGCCTCCCAGAACAGACGGTTTACCCTCTATACCTGGGAGGGTATGTTTCCCCAGGAAATCCTCGACGGCTTTGAGAGGGACACCGGTTACCGGATCAACTATGTCAATTTTGATTTTGACGAGACAATGCTTTCCAGGCTGGAAACAGCGGGCGGCGGGGATTACGATCTTATAATAGCCGACGACTATATCATCGAAACGGTAATCGCCGAAGGGCTGGCGCAAAAACTGGACAAAGGCAAAATACCCAATTACGGGAATATCAACCCCGTTTATCTTAGACCCTTCTACGATCCCTCCGATGAATACACCGTGCCCTACGGCGCCGGGGTCCAGACCATCGTGTACGATCCTTCCCAGGTCGGCATCACCATTACCGGTTATGCGGACCTTTGGGACTCAAGCCTCAGGGGAAAAGTGGGGACCATCGCGAACTACCGGGTGATTAACGGAATGGCGCTTAAGGTGCTGGGCAAGAGCTACAACACCGAAAGCATGGACGACATCCGCGCCGCGGGCCAAAGGCTGCTTGGCCTGGCGCCGAATATCCGGCTCATCAAGGACGACAGCCTGGAAAACGATCTTATCTCCGGGGAAATCGCGGCGGCGGTTATGTATACATCCCAGGTAACCGCGGCAAAAATGGAGGACCCTTCTCTGGAAGTGGTCTTTCCCTCCGAGGGCATAGGCTACGGTATTATGGGCAGTTTTATTCCCAGCAAGGCGCCCAATCCCGACGCGGCTTATGCCTTCCTGGCCTACATACTGGACCCGCAGAGGGGGGCCGAGTGCTTTGAATATCTGGGCTACTACTGTACCTTCTCCGCTTCGGAACCCCTTATCGGCGGGGAGTACAAGGAATTCCTTACCCTGCCCGAGGGCTTTAACGTAGACATGGAAATGATCGGCAACATCAACGAGGCGGCGGAAGAGGAGCACGCCCGCGTCTGGACCGCCTTCCGGGAAGCGACGGGACTGTCCGAGTAGTTCTTCCGGGAACAGGGCGCATCCGGCCGCGCCGGACCTCCGGTCCAACGCGGCCGGACCGGGCTATACGGGGCTGCGCGGGTCCCCGCCCGCTCCGGCCCCGGCGCTCCGCGCCGGGTCTGCCGTCCCTCCGGGCCGGCACCCCTCCTATCCCTTGCGCGGCTGGCGCCCCTTCCGCAGATCCCGTGGCTAATTCTTTACCACGAAGTCGAAAAAGTCGAATAAGTTCTTGCTCCGAAGTCTTTTCTTTGACCTCTTTCTTCCACTTCTTTGACTACGAACCTTCGGTTCGATCTGACTTAGCGGTAAATCCGGAAATATAAGTACCCGCTTTGCGGGGGGCTTGATCTTTAAATGCGTTTGTTTTATCGTTGTCAAAGATAATTGGCCGGCCGCCCGGCGCAGGGCGGGGGGGTAGCGGAAGACCAAACGGAGTGCGGGGCTGGAGCGCAGGGGGGCCGGACGGCGGCCCTTTTATGCCGCCCCGCCTTTTGGTAACAGGCCCCCCTCCCGGGTAATTACTATCGGAGTCTGCCGGCAGGCGGCTCTGAAAAACCAAGGAGGTTCCCATGGCAAAATATGAGTGGGACGACAGTCTGCTTACAGGGCAGAAGACGATTGATGACCAGCATAAAAACCTTTTTGCGGCGGTAAACAATCTGCTGGAGACAGCCGAATCGGGCAAGGGCGAGGCGGACATAAAAAAGAGCCTGGATTTCCTTACCGATTACACGATTAAGCACTTCTTTGATGAACAGGCGCTCCAGCAGAAGTACAATTACCCGGACTATCAAAACCACGTAAAGTACCACGAAGAGTTCAAGGCCACCGTCCGGGACCTGTCCCACCAGCTTATCCTCAAGGGGAGTTCCAAAGCGCTGGTGGACGAGCTCTGCAAGAAGTTCGGCGACTGGCTGGTAAACCACATCAAGATCCAGGATAAAAAATTCGCCGCCTATATCCGGGAAAAAGGCTGATCCGGCCATATTAAACCATTAAACAACGCCCCTTCCAATTACCCGAATATAAATGTTCCAGGGCTGTGGGTAAAATTACCCGGACCCGGGGATTTTCCTGTAAAAACGGCTGTTTCCGTAAAAAAGGGCAAAAAACCGGTAAAAACTTGCATTGGCCGGTCCGGAAGCTTAAAATTAAGGCATGGATGCAAGCGGGTTTTCCGGCAGAGGCAGACCCCCTATAGGCGCCGGGCTGTTTTATCCCGATAACAAAATTGCGATAGAAGACCAGCTTAAATTTTTTGGTTTGAAGAACGGTACAGGAGGAAACGCCCTGGCG
This sequence comes from Treponema sp., assembly GCA_031267115.1. Classification (GTDB taxonomy): domain Bacteria; phylum Spirochaetota; class Spirochaetia; order Treponematales; family Breznakiellaceae; genus JAIRRR01. The sequence goes on along the minus strand of JAIRZS010000372.1, from coordinate 14,527 downwards.
ATTATCTCGCCCCAGGGGGCATGGGATATATCCGGGGCAGTCGCGGGGGCTGTGTTCGCCGCCGCCGCGGGAAGGACAAAGAGGAATTTTTCGAAAACAGCGGCGCAAACGGTAGTTCTGTTAGGGGGCATTCACGAATACGGTATAACGGGACTCTTCCTCTCCGAATCGGATTACTTTGAAACGCCCCTTGGAGAGATCCTGGTTGATTCGGAGCTTGGTTCGGAACTCGCCTCGTGCAGCACTCTTTTTATGATCAACGATATTCCCCATCTGAGCGAGCATACCATCGAGGTGCAGCTTCCCTTTGTTAAATACTGTTTTCCCGGCGCGGCAATAGTCCCGGTGCTCATGGGGGCCGGTCCCGGCGCTTCCCTCTCTATCCTGGTTTCGGGCCTCGCCCAGGCCCTAAAGCTCGTCTTTGAATCCCGGCTCGATTCAACGTTGTTTGTAGTTTCGGCAAATGTATCAAACTACGATGACGAAAACACCGCCCTCTCCGGAGCGGAGGCATGCGTCAAAATGCTGATCGAAAAGAGGGGGGGGGATTTCCTGCGGGCGGTTGAGCGGGGGGAAATCAATTCCTGCGGGAGCCCCTCGGCGGCGGCTCTTCTGGAAAGCGGGCTTTTGGAAGGCCGGAAAGGCAGGCTGATACCCTGCTCGCTGGTTAAAACAAGAGGGGAAGACAACAAGACCGTCTATTACGGCGGCATCTTTTTCGAATAGCCTGTATGCCGGGTGTACGCCGGGACCCGGTGAAAACAGCGGCCCCGGACCGGCCTCTCAAAGGCGCTTGTATCCCGCGCCCCATTTTCCGCCCCTATTTTTCCGTTGAAGTAAGGCAAAAGATGCATTAGAATTTATGCCGTAGCGTCTATTCGGAATTCCGAAAACTGAAAATACCGGGAGGTTATAACGATGAGTTCTTTTGATCCCAGGGCTTTAAACGATTTTGCCCGCTATTACGGGTTTCACTACGATATCAGCGATCCCGCCATTCTGGTGCGGGACATACTTTCCGACATGGAGCGGGGCCTAAGGGGGCAAAAGTCCGTTTTGCCCATGATTCCTTCTTATATCAGCCCGGCGGCGGCGCTGCCTCCCGGAAAGCAGGTTATCGCCCTGGACGCGGGAGGCACCAATCTGCGGGCCTCTCTGGTGCATTTTGACGAAGACGGGAAAACCGTTACCGAAGGGACCGACAAGGTACCGATGCCGGGCACCCGGGGCAGGGTCGGCCCGGAACAGTTTTTTAACCAAATCGCGGATCTCACCGTCCCCCTGTTCGAAGGGGCGAAAAAAATAGAGGGGATTGGATTCTGTTTTTCCTACCCCATGGAAATTACCAAAGAATCCGACGGGATACCCCTGCAGTTCAGCAAGGAAGTTGACGCGCAGGAGGTGATCGGCAAAAAAATAGGGGAGGGCCTTAAAGACGCGCTGGCACGCCGCGGGATCAAAGCCCCGGAAAGGATGGTGCTGCTCAACGACACGGTCTCCACGCTGCTTTCGGGGCTGGTCCTTATTCCGGCGGACGGCGGGACCCGCACCGGGGAAGACCGGTACGGCGTTGAAGCGGGTCCCGTGATCGGCCTGATTCTGGGGACCGGGTTCAACACCGCCTATCCGGAAAAGAGCATTCCAAAAATAGGTTTTGAATCAGAGGCAAACCCCCAGATAGTGGTCTGCGAAACGGGTAATTTTAGCCCCCGCTACCTGGGCCCCCTGGACCGGGCATACGACGCGACTACAAAAAACCCGGGTACCTATACCCAGGAGAAAGCATCTTCGGGCGCCTATCTGGGGCCGCTTACCCTGCACATACTCAAGCAGGCGGTAAACGAGGGGCTTCTTAAATTCAGAAAATCGGCGGAATTGCTGTCATGGCCGGCCCTGCAAACCAAGGACCTTAACAGTTTTATGCATGCCCCGCTTGCCATGCAAGGCCCTCTGGGAGAACTTTTCGGAGACGACGAAAGGGACGCGATAGCGTCGCTGTCTTACCTCGCGTCAATTGTCACCAAACGGGGCGCGCTGTTTTCCGCCGCCGTGGTAGCGGCTATGGTGGAGCGCATTGGCGCGGGACACGATCCTTTTGTGCCGGTCAGGATTGCCGTTGAGGGGACCACCTACGTTGTCTACAGGGGAATGCGGGAAACGCTGGAGGCGAATCTCCACATAATGCTGAACCGGGGTGGCCCCCGCGCCTACGTGATTTCCCCGGTGGAGCAGGCGTCGCTGCTGGGCGCGGCGGTAGCGGCGCTGTCGGCCTAGGGGACAGCGCCGTTTTATGCCGAAAGATGCGCGTTACCGTACAGCAAAACGGCTGGCCTTAATCCTTACGGGTTCGGCGATCTTCGCTTTTAACCTCAACACTTTTGTACACGCCGGTTCCCTTATTCCCGGCGGTTTTACCGGGCTTGCCCTGCTTGTTCAGGAATGCTGCCTCCGTTTCGCCGGCGTCTATGTACCGTTCAGTATTATCAATTATGCTTTTAACGCTGTTCCCGCGTTTATCAGTTTCAAGTTTATCGGGAAAAAGTTTACCCTTTATTCCGGCCTGATGATTGTGGTAAGCAGCCTTCTTACCGACTTTATGCCTTCCATGTTTATCGAATTTATCCAGCTCCACGACACCCTGCTTTCGGCGGTTTTCGGCGGAATGCTGAACGCCTTTGCCATCAGCCTGTGCCTGTTCGCCGATGCCACAAGCGGCGGCACGGATTTTATCGCCGTCTTTTTTGCCGAGAAGTACCGCAAGGACACCTGGAATTATATTTTTGCCGGAAACTGCATGATCCTCGCCGCAGCGGGTTTTCTCTTTACCCTGGACAAGGCGCTCTACTCTATCATTTTTCAGTTTACCACTACCATGTCGCTGGGTTTCTTTTACCGGGGTTACCAGCAGAGGACCCTGATCATCATCACCAATAAACCCGACGAGATTTGCGCCCTGATTTACAAGGAGAGCGGCCACGGGGTAACCGCCTTTGACGGAACCGGCCTTTACACAAAGGCGGACCGGAAAATGCTCTATTCCGTTGTCTCCGCCGGAGAAGCCGGCAGGCTGGTGACGGAAATCAAGAAGATCGATCCGGAGTCCTTTACCAATGTGCTAAAAACCGAATCCATTACCGGGAAATTTTACATAAAGCCGAAAGATTAAGGGTACACGAAGAACCCCGCGTCCTGCCGCGAGGTAAAAACATTTACGCGCTTATCCTGGCGAAGCGGGGCGATCCGCGTAGAGCATGGCGTTGATAATAGCCGCCGCTACAGCGCTTCCCCCTTTTCTGCCGCGGGCAATGATGCAGGGGATGGGGCTGTCCAGAAACAGTTCTTTGGCGGGTATTACATTAACGAATCCTACGGGAACGGCGATTATCAGTTTGGGGTCCAGCTTCCCGCTTGCCGCCAGATCGTTGATACGGAGCAGCGCTGTCGGCGCGTTGCCAATGGCAAAGATGAGGGGCCGTGACAGGGAAACGGCCTTATCTACCGATGCCTGCGCACGGGTAATACCGTTTGCCCGCGCCGCCGCCGCTACATCATCGTCGGACATGAAGCAGCGTATTTCCGATCCGTACTGGTCAAGTATTTTTTTGTTGATCCCCGCCATAGCCATACGGGTATCCGTGACTATCCATGTCCCGGCATGGAGCAGGCTTTTTCCGGCGGCGGCGGCGTCGCGGGTAAAAACAAGGTTGTCATCGTAGTCAAAGTCGGCGGTGGTATGGATTACCCGCATGAGGATTGTTTCTTCGAGGGGGCTGCGCTCCGCCGGGGCAGGCGTTTTCGCCGCCCGCCGGTTTCTCAGTTCTTCCGCGATGATCTCAAAACTTCGCCGTTCTATTTGCGGGGGGCTTAGGCATTCTATGGCTGTGTTGTTATTCATCGTTTAATTCCTTTACAATTCCTTTACCGGCCCCTGCGTAAATATGTATCAGGCCGTTTGTCATAATCCCTCTTCAAGGATAGCATAAATCTTTTCCATATCAATATTACTGCGCAGTGAATCTGCCAGTATATCGTACTGTTGTTCTTTGTATGTTTTGTAATTTGCTTCCGGGAAGGTGTCCGGCGTTTCGTATGCTATTCCTTTGGCGGCGCAGAGGGATTTTACCAGATTCAGGGCTATATTCCCGGCGTCAAATAGGCCGTGCACATAAGCGCCGTATATATTGCCCAGAAAACAGCCGTCCTGTTTGCATGTACCGGTGATAGTATCCCTGGTATGCAGGAGAGCGGGCAAGGCATCCGCGGTTTCGCCGGATGTCTTGCCCATGTGGACTTCGTAACCTTCTATTTCCATGCCGGATAAAGGTTTGAGCAGCCCGGTAACGGAAGCAAAGGTTCCCTGTACGCGATTCCTGGTTTTCGCTTTTTCAAAGACGGTTACCACCGGAAGAAGCCCCAGCCCTTCCATTTCTCCGCCGGACTCCGCGCCGCCGGGGTCTTTCAGGTATTTGCCCAGCATCTGGTAACCGCCGCATATCCCGATAACCGGCGTACCCCCGGCGGCGGCTTTCCGTATCTTTTTCCCTATTCCGTTTTGTTTGAGCCATAGGAGATCCGACATGGTATTTTTTGTGCCGGGGATAATGATAAGATCCGCCCCTTCCGGCGTTCCCCGGTAATCTACATAGCGGAGTCCCGCGCCGGGAATCCTGGCCAGGGCGTTGAAGTCCGTAAAATTGGAAATATGCGGCAGCCGGATCACCGCGATGTCTGCCAAAGCCCCCTCCGTTTTTGCGTAAAACCGCTCGGAAAGGCTGTCTTCATCATCAATGTCGATTTTTAAATAGGGGATAACGCCTAAAACAGGCTTATGGATTATATCTTCCAGCTGCCGGAGTCCGGGCCGCAAAATCGCGATGTCCCCCCGGAATTTATTGATCAGCACCCCCTTGACCATATCCCGTTCTTCCGGGGAGAAAAGCTGCATGGTGCCCGCCAGGGCGGCGAATACTCCGCCGCGGTCAATGTCTCCCGCCAGGATGACCGGCGCCCCGGCAAGGGCGGCCATATACATATTGACGATATCATTTTCTTTCAGGTTTATTTCCGCAGGGCTGCCGGCCCCTTCAAGTACGATAATGTCGTAGGCCGCGCTAAGCCGGTCAAAAGATTCTTTGACCCTGGGGGTAAAAGTTTTTTTGTAGGAGTAATACGCGGCAGCGTTCATGTTGCCGAATATTTCTCCCTGCACGATAATTTGGGATTTGCTGTCCCCCGTGGGTTTAAGCAGGATGGGGTTCATGTCTATGGCGGGCTCTATCCCTGCGGCTTCCGCCTGAACTACCTGGGCCCGCCCCATTTCAAGGCCGTCCCTGGTGATGAAGGAGTTAAGCGCCATGTTCTGTGATTTGAAGGGGGCGACCCGGTATCCATCCTGTTTGAATATACGGCATAAGCCCGCCACAAGAAGGCTTTTCCCCACATTTGAAGCGGTCCCCTGAATCATGATTGTCCGCGCCGCCATTACTGTTCCCTCCCCTGCGGAATCCGCGGCGCCCGCAAAGCCTGCGCTTCAAAGGCAAGGGAGATTTTTTCCGCCGCGGCGGCTACGGTAACACCCTTGCCGGCGAATTTACTGATCACCAGGCTGCCCGAGCGGGAAGCAAGGAAAGCCGCCCGTTCGCACACATTATCGACCCCCACTGCGGAAAAAACAAAGGCGGAAGGGGTAAACCCGTCCCCGGCGGCTTTCAGCTCATCCGCCGTATACCAGAGGAGGGGCCATCCCTTCTCCCGGCAGACGGCGGCCAGGGCGGGTTCGTCCTTCTTGATGTCAATAGTCCCGGCCGCCGCCACACTGCGGATATCTATCGCCTGCCGGGACAGGGCTTCCATTACGGCATGTTGAAGGGCTTCCCGGCCAACCCCTTTTCTGCACCCTATACCAAGGTACACGCACCGGGGAATCAGCCACAGAGCGTCTTCCCCGTCCTTTCGATAGATGGATACCCGTATCCCCGGAAGGGACGCGGCGCCGCCCGCTTTTGGACCAGTCGATTTTTGTGATGACCGCGATAATTGCAATAATTGCGATAACTGTGATAACTGTGATGATTGCGATGAATCGATCACCTTGATGCCCTGCGGTATTTTTCCCGTTATGGGATATTCGCTTGCCAGTAAAATTTCTTCCCCCTGCAGGAGTCTCATGGAGACGGTCCGGACTTTTTCCATATTGCCGATAGCCAGGCCGTTGGCTTTTGCCCAGAGATCCGCCGCAAAGACGCCGTTGATATCCGTGGCGGTGGTAATAACCGGCTGGGCTCCCAGCAGTTCCGCAACTTCCAGGGTAAACGCGTTGGCCCCTCCCAAATGGCCCGAAAGCAGGGAAACAGCCCACTGCCCTTTCTCGTCGATAACCGTTACCGCCGGGTCTTCCGTCTTGGAATGCAGGAAGGGCGCTATAGCCCGCACCGCTATTCCCGCAGCGCCGATAAATACAAGGGCATCCCCGGAAGAAAAAGCCCGGGCGGCCCGTTCGGCCAGGGAGGAATGCTGCGGCGGTTCCGGGAGAATTTGATGCCCCCGGCTTTTAAGAAGTTCCGCCAGGCTGTCCCGCAGCAGTTTTCCCGCAGGGGTAAAGGCAAAAAGGGCGACAATCATTTTCCGCCCTGCCGGTAACCGTGGGTAAAGCCGGGATCGTATAGTTTTGAACGCTCATAGTCCCGGTCGAGAAATCCGCCCACCAATACAAGCGCCGTCCTGTTTATACCGGCTTCGGCAGCCCTGGCGGCAATATCTTTCAGGGCGCAGCGGATGATCTTTTCGTCGGGCCAGCTGGCCTTGTACACAATCGCCGCCGGCGTCGCGGGAATATACCCTCCCCGAAGGAGTTCCTGCTGCAGGGTTTCAAGCAAACCGGCGCTCAAGAAAACAGCCATAGACGCCTGGTGGGCGGCCAGGGAGGCAAGATCCTCTTTTTCGGGCATTGCCGTTCTTCCGGCGGTACGGGTGACAATCAATGTCTGGGAAACCCCGGGGAGGGTATACTCCGCCCTGAGGGCCGCCGCGGCGGCGCTCAGTGAACTGACGCCGGGGACCACTTCGTAATTAAACCCCAATGTTCTTAGCCGGTCCATCTGTTCCCGGATTGCGCCGTAGACACTGGGATCGCCGGTGTGGAGCCGCAGGGTAAGCCAGTGTTTCTGTTCCCCGGTGATAAAACATTCGGTTACTTCTTCCAGGGTCATGGAGGCGCTGTTGTGTAAAACACATTCAGATTTTGCCCAGCCAAGCAGATCCGGATTGACCAGGGACCCCGCGTAGATTATTTGATCCGCCTCTTCCAGGAGTTTTTTCCCCCGCAGGGTAATAAGATCCGCCGCGCCGGGACCGGCGCCTACAAAGTAAATCATTCCCAAACCTCCGTCATTACAAGGTTTCCCAGCGGGACAGAAGTTCCGCTCCCCTTGCCGTACAGCCTATAAAGCCCCGCTGGGAAGAAAAAAGCACCGCGCCGGCGGTGAGTTTTGTCCCGCAGCGCCGATCCAGCGCTTTTTGTATGGCGTCGAAAATATTTTTTTTTACCGCGTCCCATAAATTTTCTTCCGTTAAAAGGCCGATGACGGATTCGCTTGTGGCGCAGTCAAAGATGCGGCCGATAAGCTCCCTCCCCCCGCCGGCAAGGCCGGTATAGGCGGCGAAAATTTCCATCCGGGGGTCTCCGTATTTTGAGTGGGTATTAAAATTACCGGCCGCCAGCTTTATTAGCTTTCCTATGTGTCCCGCCAGGAGCAGGTATTTAAATCCGTCATCGGCGGCAATGTCCAGGGCGTCGCCGATATAATTGCTGCACTTAACCGGATTATCGCCCAGTCTTCCGCCGTGGGCGGCGCAAAAGTCTGTTTTATGTCCGGTTCTGCTTTCAAAGCCGGCAAGAAAATCCTTGCCGTAGTTTCCCGGCGTTATAAGCGCTTTGTATTCCCCCTGGGCCCGGAGTATCCGCAGCTCCGCCCGTATCGCCCCGATAAAGCCGTCGTCGCTCATAGGTTCCACGATGCCGCTGGTACCGAGAATCGAAAGCCCCCCGACAATCCCCAGATTCGGGTTGAAAGTTCTCCGGGCAAGTTCTTCGCCTTTGGGGATGGAGATGGTTACCTGTAGTCCTCCGTCATAGCCGTATCGGCGGCAGAGGGCTTCTACGTTTTCCCGTATCATTCGCAGGGGAATTTTATTGATCGCCGCCGCCCCGGGCGGCGCGTCAAGTCCCGCTTTGGTAACCCGGCCCACTCCCCTGCCTCCTCCGATCGCAATTCCCGTACCGTCCTTTTTTTCAACCCTGGCGTATACCAGGATGCCGTCGGTAATATCGGGATCATCCCCCGCGTCTTTCCGGATCGCGCAGGATACCGCCCCGTCTTCCCGGCTTATATCTTCGGGATGCAGGCGGAGCGTCCTGCCTGCGGGGGTTGAAATTTCCACAAGGGATTTTTCTTCCGGGTCCCCGGCGCTGTCCAATAGTATGGCTGTCGCCGCCCTGGCAGCCGCCGCAGCGCAGCTGCCGGTAGTATAACCGCAGCGCATCCGCCTGCCGTTTACGAGTCTGTAATCCCTTTCATCCGCCATAGGCTTCGCACCTCGCAAGAAACCGCTTTGCCATAGCGGGATTGTTATAAAAATGAAAGTGGGGAAACCCGGCAAAAAGATTTTCATCGGCCTTTATACAAGGCCAGGTTTTTCCGGAAACGGGTTTAGCCGCCAGGAAATCTTCCCCGGGAAAGTCGCTGTCCCAATAGTGAAATTCATGCCCCCGGATCGTCTCTCCCGCGGCACAGAGCAGGGTATCGTTTTTTGCGGTATAGGCGGCGTAACCAAACCGGACAAGCCCGGGCTGTTTGCGGCAGATTCCCGGCAGAACGCCCGCCATAGCGTGGCGGTTCCCCTCCTCGTCCATCAATGCCTGGTGCAGGTACATGAAGCCGCCGCATTCGGCGATACAGGGTATACCCGATCTGACGGCGCGCCGTATATCTTCCCGCATAGCGGTGTTTTTTTCGAGCTTTTCGCCGTAGAGTTCCGGGTATCCGCCCCCCAGGCAGAGTCCCTGAATACCTTCCGGCAGGCGGGCATCCTCAAGGGGGCTAAAGAACAGAATCTCCCCCCCGAGTTTCCGCAAAAGATTAAGGCTGTCTTCATAGTAAAAACAGAAGGCCCTGTCCAGGGCAACGCCGATGCGGACCGATCTTTGCCCAGGCGCGGCGCTGTCTGCCGGGCAGCGCTCCGCAAGCGCCAGGGGAGGCGCCGAATTTGCCAGACGCAGGATTCCCCGCACGTCTACGGTTTTTTCAAGCTGTTCCGAAAGGCGGCGTATCTTGTCCCCCAGATCCCCTATTTCCGCCGCGGTTACCAGCCCCAGATGACGGTTTTCAATGGCGCAGTCTTTCATGCGGGGCAGGTACCCCAGCGCCTCAAGGCCCGTTTCATTTTCAATGGCCGGGGCAAGTTCCCGGTAAAATTTTTCAGTTATCCCGTTCAGAATAACCGCCCTGATAAAACTTTGGCCGCGAAATTCCGCAAGCCCCCGGATGCGGGCGGCCACAGTAAGGGAAGCGCCGCCGCAGTCTTCAACAAGGATAACCGGCGTTTCCGTAACCGAGGCCAGATGGTATGTACTTGCGTCGGTCACCGCGCCGCTTAGACCGTCATAATAGCCCATGACCCCTTCTATCACCGCAATATCCCGGTCCCGGGAATTTTCCCGCAGCAGGTACTTTACCGTTGGTTCGTCAAAAAAATACAGGTCCAGATTGGAGGAATAAACCCCCGCCACTTCCCGGTGAAACAGGGGATCGATGTAATCGGGGCCGCACTTAAACACCGCAGGGTCCAGCGAACGGTTTTTAAGCGCCCTGAGCAGCGCGCAGGTCAGGGTGGTTTTACCTGAACCGCTTGCGCCCGCCCCAATACAGATACGCGGCAGGGTGTAAGTTTTCCCCGCCCCCTTGCTCCCCGCCGTTATGCCTTCCGCCGCCCGCGCCGGGCATGAAGCGCGAAGCTTCCCTTCCGGGGGCCTGTTACCGGCCGGCATCGCCTTGCCCTTTCCCGCCGCCCCTGCCGCTGAAGATATAGACCGGATTGGAACCCCGCATCAGATGGCAGGGGCCGGCTTTTTCCGCCCTGGCAACCGCGGCCTGCAATATCTCCGTACCGGTAAAGCGCGGGTCTTCCAGCAGCGGGGTCAGGGCGCTGAGGGTCTCCAGGGTAACGGCGTTTATCACTAGGCCGACACAGGGGTTCTTTTCCAGCGCCGCCCCGATGATCCCCCCAAGGGCCCCGCCCGCGCCGCCGATAAAAATCCGGTCAGGCTTCGGCAGACCCGCCAATACCCCCGGCGCGGAACCCCGGACAATTTCCATATTGTAAAGGCCGAATTTTTTTTTATGTTCCTCCAGCAGTGCTATTGCATCCGGATCCCTTTCAACAGCGTAGACCCTGCCGCAGGGGACCCTCAGGGCAATTTCGCAGGAAACCGATCCGGTACCCGCGCCAATATCCCAGACAGTATCGCCGTCTTCGGGCGCGAGTTTTGAAATTGAAAGGGTCCGCACCGCTTCTTTGGTCATGGGGACGCCTGAGCGGATAAACTGGTCGTCGGAAAGGCTGTAATTCCCGGCGGGGCGGGGCAGGGGATTTGGGTTTTCCACCAGCATCACCGAGAGCCGATCAAAATCCAGCCCCGCAAATTCCCGGACAGCGCCGCTTGTTATCCGCTCGTCATCGTAGGAAAGCCGTTCCCCAACAGTAGCCGCAATATCCCCAAAACCGTCCCTGTCCAGGGCCGCGCAGATTGCGGCGGGATTCATTTCCGCATCCGTCAGGAAAAACGTATTTCGGTTATGGACAACCGGCCCGGTAATTTCCCGCCGCCTCCCGTGGAGGCTTATCACCTGGATGTCGTCCCAGGAACGGCCCAGGCGGCCGGCAAAATAGGAAAGACTGCTGACGCCCCCGGCCACGGTAAATGGGCAGGCCGCCCGCCGGAGCAGTTGAACAAGCGGCCTGGCGCCGCTGTAGAAACCGGCGTCCCCGGAAAACAGCACCCCCAGGACAGGGTAAGCGGAGGCGCCGATAAAACGGAATATCCCTTCCGCGGCGGTCAGAATCTCCCGGGGTTTACCCGGAATAAGCTCCTCCACCGCGGCAAGCAGCCGGGAAGCGCCGATAAGGCAATGGCTTTCCGCGATAGCGTCCCTGGCTTCGCCGGTCAGGAGGGATATCTTTCCGGGGCCTGTCCCGATAAGGTAGATTTTTTTCCCCTTTCCGGCTCCCTGGGGAGTCTTTTCAATTTCACCGGGCGCTGCGGTAACCGTAATCATACCGGGGAATCCTTGAGCAGGCGGGATACCGCATCCTCTATAGAAACCCTTTTACCCTCCGGGGATTCATCCGCCGGACGCCGCAATAAAACAACCTGTACCCCTTCTCTTTCAGCGGCCCTTATCTTGTCCAAAAAACCGCCTTCGTCCCCCGAATCCTTCGTCACCATCCACGACGCGCCGATCTCCCGCAATAAAGAGCGGTTAAAGTCTTCGGAAAACGGCCCCTGCATACAGAGTATGTTTTTTGCGGGGAACCCCAATGCCCGGCACTTGCGGATGCTTTCCTCCATGGGCAGTATCCGGGGAAACGCCCGGTTCCGCAATTCCTCCGTTCCAAAAAACTCAAGCCCCTTGCTTCCCGTGGCAAGGAGAATATTTCCTTCCCGTCGCCGTAAAAACCCGGCGGCCTCCTCCAGGGAATCCACCGCCGTACCGCCCGCTGGCGCGGCGGCATAGCTCGACGATTCCCGCGCGATTCTGAGATATTCGCAGCCGGCCCTGCCGCAGGCCGCCCGGATATTCCTGCTCGCCTCCGCTGCGTGAGGATGGGTGCAGTCAATCGCACAGGACGGCTTGTGCCGGCACATTTCCCGGTACATTGCGTCCGCGTCAAGCCTGCCGGAATGGAGCAGTATTTCCGCGCCGTCCCCGGAAGAAAGCGCCGGCCCTTCCCGCAGCAGGGATGCCCCGTATTCGGTAGCGGTAAAAACAAACATATAAAAGGGGGCCTTCGCCGTTTTTTTGAATTTTTCGATAAATAACCTGCCTTCGGTAGCGCCGGCAAAAACAAAAAGCCTGAGCGCGGGCTTTCCGGCGGGCAGCCCCGGGATTTCCCCGCCTGAATCGTCCGCCGGGGAATCATCCGCCGGGCTGCGGCGGGGCGGGGACGCCGGGTTTTTGGCCCGCGCTTCCCTGCCTGACAGCCCTGGGTAGCCCCGGGGAGTCACCATCTTTCCGCCGGCGCGAAAAGTTTCCGGGTTCCCGATGAACAGGGTAGTAATCATGTCCGCTTCATAATCGCGGAGGGTTTTAAGGTCCGTAAGAAACACCCGCTCCCCTTTTCTTCCCGCGTTTTGTACCACCCCGCAAACCGTACCGGCCCCCCGGAACTGCAATATGATGTCACAGGCTTTGGCGAGATTGCCCCGCCGGTTTTTGCTCGCGGGATTGTACAGGCAGATGGGGAAGCCCCCTTTGGCCGCGGCGGCAAGCCGCGCTTCTACCGTTTCAGGCGGGGTCAGCAGGTCGCTCAGGCTGATTACCGCGAAATCCCCGGCAAGAGGGGAACCCAGCAGGGCCGCGCCCGACAGGGCGGCTGTTATCCCTGGGATAACGCAGATCTCCACCAGCGGGTATTCGGGGGCCAGTTCGTATACCAGAGAAGCCATACCATATACCCCGGCATCCCCGCTGCACACCAGCGCGACATTACGCCCCTCCGCAGCTTTGCCCAGGGCCGCCCGGCACCGTTCAATTTCTTTCCGCATCGGAGTTGAAAACCATTCTTTCCCTTCGATCAACGGTTTTATCAGTTCAAGATACAGCGGATACCCGATAATCATATCAGAGCAATCCAGGGCATCCCGCGCTTCCCGGGTCAGATATTTTTCATTTCCCGGCCCGATACCGATCACAGAAAGTTTCATACTGCATTATGATATAATACGCCCCGCATTAACTGTCAACACAGCCGGAATATACAAACGAAAATAACTATTCAGTCGCCTGCGGGGGATAGCGAAAATCGGCGGAATGAGGGGCTTTTAGCCCCGAAATGAGCCGATTGGGAGCGAAAGGGGGCGGTAGCCCCCTTTGTTAATGCATGAGAGAACAAGAAAAGTTCTGAAGTCGCGCTATGACTGAATAGTAACAACGAAAAAACCCGTTCTTCTTTCAGGTTAGACGAAATTTGGGCCTCAAATTTGTTCCAAAATTGACAATTGTATAAAAAATAATACACCAAAAGGATATAGACAAATTAAAATCAATATAATATACTAAAAACATGGGAACCGAAGAATTGTCAAATTATATTGTTATTGATCAAGGTGTCCGTTTTGGGAAACCTTGCATAAAGGGTACAAGAATAACTGTTGGTGATATTCTCCAATGGTTATCGGAAGGAATATCCGTCTCGGAAATATTAGATGATTATCCCTTGCTAAAGGAAATTCATATACACGCTGCTTTGGCCTTTGCCGCAAGACGTGAAGAAATTATTAAAGTTATAGCGGCAGTATAAAACAAAAAAATGAAAATATTACTTGACGCAAATATTTCCTGGAAATTAGTAAATGTCTTAAAGTCAATATTTGGAGAATGTAAACATGTTGATTTAATAGATATTGACGTACCTGCACAAGATATAGATATTTGGGATTTTGCTCTAAAGAATGGGTATATAATAATAACCAAGGATAATGATTTTGTTGATCTATTGGAATTAAGAGGTTTTCCACCAAAAATTGTATTACTTAAAACCGGGAATAACAGCAGCAAAGATCTTGTGGAATTATTAATAAAAATGAAACCAATAATGGAAGATTTAGAAAAAGACAATTATGGATTATTGGAAATAATAAGAGACAAAAAATAATGTACGGCCCAAACTTCGCCTAACAGGACTGTTTACGCTTCGCCGCCAGTAGGCGGCTCGGGGTTCCGTTCGCCTAGGTCGGCTACGCCTCCCACGGCTCACTCCACCCACATTTTGGCGGCCCTGGTCTTTGCTACGCAAAGCCCCTATTCGGGCCACCAAAACGTCGTAAACAGCCAGAACGTTAGGCGCAAGTGGGGATGAATTTACTTGACAAAATATCAACAATATGAATAATAACAACAATGGACATTGTAAAAATTATTTTCGGGATATTATTGGCCACCCTTTTTGTTTCAAACAGTGTCATCTTGTTTGAATTGGCGTATCTGTTTATAAACCTGGCATTAATAATATATACGTTCTCAATGGCTATCTCGAAGGGAAATAAAGTATTCTCGCTATTGATTTACTTTATGATTTTTATCTTTCAGTCTGTATTCAATAATACAGTAATTTTTTCAGAAAATATTAACGGAATTTCGTCAGTGATATACCGAATTATAGGATTGCTGCTTGTTCCGATGCCATTTATTGTCGGGCATTTATTTTCAGAAATAAAAAATAATAATTTTCCTTCTGTAGAAGATATGAA
>JAIRZS010000356.1 GCA_031267115.1 Treponema sp. | reverse complement strand
TCCGCGCAGAGGCCGCCGGACGCGCCGCGTTTGCCCCATTCACGGGTGCTGCCGTCTTTATTGAAGATTTCGCCTGTTTCGATTTCGATAAACCCTCCTCCCAGAAGGGAAAGATCCGGGTAGTTGGTGGGGCAGCCGAAAAAAACAAAAACACAAAGGGCCGCAAGGACCGCGGTTGCAAATTTAGTTATAATGTGTTTCATCATGATCCTCCTAGAAATCCCAGGTTAAGCCAAGGCGGATAGTGGCCCAGTTTGAGTGATCCCCGGGGTGGTGGAGAATGTAGCCGTCAAAATCCAGAACCGGCTTGTCTTCCCAGCCTTTGTAGGGGTTGGCGTTCCACATAAACTGCGTCCAGAATTCGGGGTTCCCAAAGCCTTTAAGTTTTTTGTCCATTCCAACCCAGAAGCCTGCGGGATTGTCGTGTTTGTCAACGGAAGGCTGGGCAATGCGGATCATCGTGCCAAGATTGACATTGAGTTCCCTGGGGAAGTGGATTATCCCCGCGTAACTGTTGTAGAGATAATCCGCCTCCTGGTTATCCAGCCCTACGATAAATTCAACGCCCCGGATTATGGGGGCAAGCTGGCCGGTGCTGAATTTGAAGCCTACCCGCTCAACAAGGAAGGGGCTTTCGCTGTCGCCCCGGGTAAATTTATCTTTTTCCGCGGTGTTGATAAGGAGTTTGGTATAGAGGTGGGCCTTGCTGGTAAAACCGAAAACAGCGTTAAAGTCGTATTCGATTTCCGGCTTCAGGTAAAACTGGATGTTTTTGCTGCTCTTGAAAGGCTGCTGATGGTGATCGGGGAGCATCACAAAATCCCCGCCCAGCTCTCCATATATCCGCATGGGCTGCAGGGGCCGGAAACTCGTGCCCGCGTAAAGCCGCTGGTGGTTCAGCGAGCCAAGGTAGTCGGTAAGGTGATCGTGGTCGTCCGCGCCCTGTTCTATATACATCAGGTTTGCCTGGGGGCCCCGGAAGCGGTAGCCGCCGTAAACATCGATTCCCCGGATTTTGTAGTCCAGCCGCAAAGCCGCCGCCGTGTTTTCATAAAGCGGCGCTTTGGTATCGGTCTGGCCCACATCCGAAGTAGGCGGGCTGTAGGGCTGCCGGACATAAGCGCCGGGATTAAACGGATCCGCCGCTTTTGTCTCGCCCCAGAGGTTTAGGAGGAGATTCGCCTTAATCCCCACAGGGCCGGCCTTTCCGGTGTAGCCCATGATGTAGTCGTGTTCATACACATTGTCAAGAATGGTGTCCCACTCATAATTCCACGCGCTGTTCCACTGGAAACCTACCGTGTGTCCCTGGTATTCAGCCTGGGCAAGGCCGAAGAAACCGTACTGCTTCCCGGCGCGGTCGGCGCTCCGGTTCGGCGAAAGCCAGACATTCAGCTTGATATCCCTGATTTTTCTGAGCTGTTCCCCCAGCTGGAAGATCACAAAACCGCCGGTGCTGTCGTAACCCGCTTCCCATTCGTTGTCCAGGGTAAGCCAGTTTGCCATGTGAAATTCCGGCAGCTTGGCCCACTTGTATCCCATCACGGTAACGACGTAGGGATTGTTGAATGTCAGGCGCAGATTGTCCATGGTAGGCGCGTCGGTTCCGTCATTGCGCCCCAGCATCTGGGAGTAAGGCGCGGTAAAAAGATCGGTAAAGAATTTCTGGCTGCCGTCGGATAAGCCAAGCCCTTTGCCGGTGTTCCAGCCGAAGGGATGATCCTCATTCCGGTACAGGTTGTCCGGGGTGCCGCCGCCCAGGGCCTTTATCTCGACAAACATATCCAAATTCGGCAGGGCGCTTCCGGAAAATTTGAAATAGCTGACCGCTTTGATGCCCGCGTCTATGGCCTCGAAATTTTCGGTGTCAAAGCGTGTTTGCCCGACAAGGTGGGTCCAGGTTCCGAAGCGTAACTGCGCTTCTACCCCCCTCCCCCCCGCGAGGAGCAGCAGGGCCGCCAGTATTAAAACCGGCGGCAGATTAAGCTCCCGGCGTTTCCGCCGGCAGGCTCGGCTGAATAGACTCTTCATAATACTATTCTCCTTAATCATTGATGCATGAAGCCGCTTCAAAATGTTGTATTCTGAAACAGTTTCTTTAATATTACTTTTGCGTAACCGGTACGCAAAAACGAAAGGGAATAATGCCGGTGCAATTTTGAAACCGCAATAACCAATAAATTGATAATTGAGGCTCCGATGCGGCAGGACATAGTTTATACCGGCATCTATAAAAATTATTCTGCTGCCGGTAGAAAAAGTCAGCGGCAATTGTAACTATTTTGGGGCAATATAACAGTTTACTTGATGAAAGTTGAAGATAAGATATAAAATCTGAAAATAGTGGAATTGTTTAAACAAAGCACGCAGTATTACTGCTGCCTTGTAAAAAACCAACAGTAATTGTAACTATTCCGGGATAAATTGAAATTCTGTCTGAAAAATTTAAAAATAAGATATGAAATTCAAAAATAATTGAATCCCCGGCCTGTGTTTTACCGCCTGCCGACAGGTGCCGGGCGGGCGCGTCCCGCAGGCCCGAAGGGCGCGCAAGGGATAGAAGCGGTATCCTTTTTTGCCGCAGGCAAAAAAGATACAAGCGTATAGCCCGGTCCGGCCGCAGGCCGGATGCGCCCAAATTCAGGACCGGAACGGCGGACTACCGGTGAGCGGGGAAGCCCTCTTGATTGCGCCTGTCCCTCCGGCTATAATTTCTTTCTATGGAATTGACGCAGGATTTTATTAACGCGCTGGCGGTGGACGAAGTTTCGCTGATGAAGCGTATCGCGGAACAGCTTGCCATCAATATGGGGCAGGTTTCGGCTGTTGTGGGGCTTTTGGCGGAGGGGAGTACGGTTCCTTTTATTGCGCGTTACCGCAAGGAAAAAACCGGAAACCTGGACGAGGTACAGGTGCGGGATGTGGACCACTTGTTTTCAGGCGGGAAGAATCTGGAAACCCGGCGCATCGAGATTGTCCGCCTGATCTTTGGCCAGGGGAAGCTTACCGAACCGCTTTACCATAACATTACAAAGGCGGCGACGCTGGCCGAGCTTGAGGATATCTACGCGCCCTACAAGCGCAAGAAAAAGACCCGGGGAATGATCGCCGTCGAAAGGGGGCTTGAACCCCTGGCCCAGGCGATGCGGGAACTGAAAGAGGCGGCCCTGCGGGAAAAGGCGGCGGAATTTGTAAAGGGCGCGGGCCACCCGGATATCGCGGAACATCCGGAGCTTGCGGTGGAAACCGTCGAAGACGCGCTCCAGGGGGCGATGGACATTATCGCCGAGCAGACGGCCCAGGACCCGGATAACCGGGCCGATATTAAACGCTTTTACTTTAAGGACGGCAGAATCCTGGTCAGGGGATCGGGCGCTGAAGGCAAGGGCGACGAGGACGCGAAAAAGACATCGGTGTACCAGATGTACTTTGACTATAACGAGCCGCTGTCCCGGATCAAAGCCCACCGGGTGCTGGCGGTAAACCGCGGCGAGCGCGAGGGGGTACTGGAAGTTACTATCGATATTGACACGGATACTGCGGTGTTATTGCTGCAAAAGAAATACGAACTGCACAACGACTACCACAAGACGGCTGTCGAGGACGGACTCAGGCGGCTCTTGTCCCCGGCGGTTATCCGGGAGATCCGGGGCGATCAGGGGGAGGCCGCGGACGATCACGGGATTTCGGTGTTCAGCCAGAACCTTAAAAACCTTTTGATGCAGCAGCCCATCAAGGGGACCAAGGTGCTGGGCATCGATCCGGGCATACGCACGGGTACGAAGTGCGCGTTTCTTGACGATACGGGGAAGTACCTGGGGAATTTTGTCATCTACAACCACAAGGCGGAAGAGGCGAAAAAGGCGATACTGGAAGGGATCAAGGGCTACGACATACAGCTTGTCGCCGTGGGGAACGGTACGGGTACAAAAGACGTGCAGGAAATTGTGTCCCAGGTTATCGCCGAAAACAGCCTGGAAGTACTCTATACGGTAGTGGACGAAGACGGGGCTTCGGTGTATTCGGCCAGCGATATTGCCCGCGAGGAATTTCCCGAGCTGGACCTTACTATCCGCGGGGCTATTTCGATAGGGCGCAGGCTCCAGGACCCGCTGGCGGAACTGGTAAAGATAGATCCGAAATCTATCGGCGTGGGGCTTTACCAGCACGACGTTAATCAGAAAAAACTTTCCGAAACGCTGGACGAGGTGGTTTCCTCGGTGGTGAACAATGTGGGGGTTAATCTTAATACCGCGAGCGTGTCCCTGCTCAAATACGTTTCCGGCATTAACAGTTCCCTTGCCCGGAAGATCGTAAAGTACCGGGAGGAAAAGGGCAGGATTTCGAGCAGGGAGGAACTCTGCGCGGTGCCGGGCATGGGGCCGAAAAGTTACGAACAGTGCGCGGGTTTTCTCAAGATACCCGAAAGTCCCGAAAATCTGGATAATACCTGGGTGCATCCGGAAAACTATGAAATTGCCCGGAATATTAAAAACACAATTACCGTTACCGGAAATCTCGGCGTTTCGGAAATAAACGCGCTAAAGGAAAAATACGGCGTAGGGGACACCACAATCGGCGACATTGTGGAGGAGCTAAAAAAGCCAAACCGCGACCCCCGCGACGGCTACCCCAAGCCTGTCATGCAGAAAGGGGTAGTAAAATTTGAGGACCTGAGCGAAGGGATGACGATTACCGGGAAAATAAAAAACGTGGTTGACTTTGGCGCTTTTGTTGATCTGGGGATAAAAGAAACCGCGCTGGTACACATCTCGGAAATGAGCGACGGCTATGTAAAGGATCCCCTGGAAGCGGTAAAGGTAGGGGACATATTTGAATTCCGCATTATCAGCCTGGACCTGGACCGCCGGCGCATCGGCCTTTCCCGGAAAAGCGGGGCGGCCCCGGATCGCGCCGGCCTTACCGCAGGCAAGGCTGCGCGGGATTCCGCCGGGCAGGCCGCGCCCAAAACCGGAAACGCCGCCTCCGGGGACGGCGCTTCCGGCAGCAGGAGGCGGGCCGTGCCCGTAAAAGCCGGCGGCGCGGGCGGCGGGACGCGCGGCCCTGAACAGCGCGGCGGCGGCTGGCGGGCGGGGAACGCCGCTGCGGGAAGCGGCGGCGGGACACGCGGCGGCGAATGGGGGAGGCCGCCGAAAGACGACGACGGCACCATGTACAACCCCTTTGCCGAGGCGATGAAAAAGATGAAAGAGCAAAAGAGCGGGAAAAAGAAGTCCCCATGAAAAGCGGGAAATGGGAGCCGGGGACTGAGTTCCCGATCCCGGCGCAGGGGCGGGCGGCGGGCGTGCTTCTGCCCCTTTCGAGCCTGCCGTCCCCCTGGGGGATTGGCTCGTTCGGCGCGGCGGCGCGGGAATGGGTAGGCCTTCTGGCAGAAGCCGGGCAGAAATACTGGCAGATTCTGCCCCTGGGACCTACCGGCTGGGGGGACAGCCCCTACCAGAGTTTTTCCGCCTTCGCCCTGAGTCCCTATTACATTGATCTTGACGCGCTCTGCGGGGCGGGCTTGCTGCGCGAGGACGAATTCGCCGGTATTCCCTGGGGGGCGTCTCCCGGCCAGGCAGACTACGGCGCGCTGTACCGCCGCCGCCCCGAAGTCCTGCGCCGCGCCTTTAGCCGTTTCAGGCCCTGCGCCGCCTTTGACGCTTTCCGCAAAGAGGCGAAATTCTGGCTTGACGATTACTGCCTGTTCCAGGCCCTCAAGGACGCGGCGGGCGGCGCGTCCTGGCTTGACTGGGAGGGGCCGCTCCGGTTCCGGGAAAAGGCGGCGCTTGAAAAAGCGGCGCGGGAGCTTTCCGGGGAAACCGCGTACCACGCCTTTGTCCAGTACCAGGCGTATTCCCAATGGCGGGAACTCAAGGCCTGCGCGAACCGGGCGGGCGTCGCGATCATCGGGGACATGCCCATCTATGTAGCCCTGGACAGCGCCGACACCTGGTCACGGAGCGCCCTGTTCCAGCTTGGCGAAGACCGGCGGCCCCTGCGCGCCGCCGGCTGCCCGCCGGACCCCTTCGCGGCAAAAGGCCAGTTCTGGGGGAACCCCCTTTACCGCTGGGACTATATCGCGGAAACCGGCTTTGACTGGTGGCTGGAACGGCTGAGGTCCGGCCTGTCCCTGTTCGACGTGGTACGCATCGATCATTTCCGGGGCTTTGAAAGTTATTTTTCCATTCCGGCGGAAGCCGCGTGCGCGCCCGGCGGGCCGGACGCCTCGGGCGGCGAATGGGTCAAGGGGCCGGGCCTTGCCTTTATCGCCGCGATCAGGGAGGCCCTTCCCGGCGCGGCCATCATTGCCGAAGACCTGGGCTACCTTACCGCCGGGGTCCGGGATCTGCTTGCCGCCTCGGGATGCCCCGGCATGAAGGTGCTCCAGTTTGCCTTTGATTCCCGGGAAGCCGCCGATTATATGCCCTACACATACCGCAGGAACTGCGCGGCCTACACCGGCACCCACGACAACCCCACAAGCGCCGGCTGGTTCAAGACCGCCCGGCAGGAGGACGCGGCCCTGGCGCTGGATTACTTCGGGCTTGACGATCCCGGGGAAATTCACTGGGCCTTTATCCGCGCCGCCCTTTCCAGCGTTGCCGGCCTGGCTGTTATCCCCGCGCAGGACTACCTGGGCCTGGGCAACGAGGCCCGGATAAACACCCCTTCCACCACGGGCGGCGGCAACTGGCGCTGGCGGCTCAACGGCGATAACATTGCCGCGTTCGATTCGCTGGCCCCCCGCGTCCGGCGTCTGGCCCTGATAAACGGGCGGTAGGCCGCGTAACGCCCGGGCCGCAAACGCGGGCCGTGAGCATGGAAAATCTTGCAATAAAATTTGGGCGCATCCGTGCGCCTATGGCGCACGGACCGGGCTTTGCGGGACAAAACCATGCGGTGCATGGTTTTGTGGGCGCACCCCAAGCGTCCAGGGATGGACGCATTACGGAAGCAAATCCGCAAAGCGGATTTGCGAGTG
>JAIRZS010000354.1 GCA_031267115.1 Treponema sp. | reverse complement strand
GCCTGTTCCAAAACCCGGTTGGTTTTGGCCAGGCTCTTGGAAAAACCGGTCAAAAGCCCGGTTTTTCCCCTAAATCTAAGGAAGCTGTTCCAAAAACTGAAGTTTTGGAACAGCCTCATTTATTTACAACTTTTGGTAATAGTCAAGCGCCCTGCCGGCAATTCTTCGGGCGCAAGGTACTGAATTTCTGAATAGCTTTACGGCAAAGTCAAAGAAGTAAAAGAAGTGGAAGAAGGAAGGAAGGAAGACCTCTTTAACTTCTTTCCCTTTTTGGCTTTGAACGTAAGCCGGGGTCAGACCCCTCCCCTTCATTCAAAACTTATTCGACTTCTTCGACTGCGAACCTTCGGTTCGATTCGACTTCGCGGTGAAAATTCCGCGATATTTTTCTAAACCGGGAATTGCCGGTACATAAGCCGAAAATGTTGACAATTTTCAGCGCCTGTGGTAGAAACAAAGCGCGGCAAGAGAGCGTCCGCCCAATGGGACGCGGGGGGAAGATATGGAGAAAGACGGCAAGGCGCAGCCCGCGGCACTGACCGCCCGGCAAAACGCATGGCAGGCGGCAAAGTTTACCCTGTTTTCGGTGTCGGCCGGTATCGTGCAGGTGGTTTCCTTCACGCTGCTGAACGAGCTCACCGGCTTCCCTTACTGGCCCAGCTACCTTATCGCCCTTATACTGTCGGTACTCTACAATTTTACGGTGAACCGCCGTTTTACCTTTAAGTCGGCCGCCAACGTGCCGGTAGCCATGCTGAAAGTGCTGGGCTTTTACGCCGTCTTCACCCCGCTGTCCACCTGGCTGGGCAATACGGCCAACCAGCGGGGCGTGAACGAGTATATAGTGCTGGGTGTTACCATGCTGTGCAACCTGTCGCTGGAGTACCTCTTCTGCCGTTTTGTGGTGTACCGCGGCAGCATGAACACCAACGATCTGGCCGCCCCGCGCAGCGGGGCCAAAGACGCCCCGGCGGAATGACTTAACTTGATCCACAATTCGGAGAATGATTATACTGTGCCGCGAATATTTACCACTAAGTCGAATAAGCCAAAAAAGTGTAAAAAGTAAGAGGAAAAGAGCAGGGACAAATTGATCTAAATTCGGGGAGTATTTTTTATAGAGGATACCGCAAAGAAGTCGAAGAAAGAGGTCCAAGAAAGGACCTGGGAGCAAAAACTTCTTCGACTTTTTCGACTTTGCGGTTGAAAATTCTATGGGTGAAGTTTAGGCGGAATGAGGGGGCTGCCCCGCCCCGCTATTTTTCCTCAAGCGGGGCAAGCACAAGCGTGTCGCCGATCCTGATCCCGGCCCTTTCGAACCAGCCCTGGGGGACTTCCAGGGCGTAGCGCGCCGAGCGGCCCGACGGCACGGATGTCAGATCGCGGGGCCTCATGTCGTGGATTTCAAGCAGGCGGCCGTTGTAGGCGATATAGGCAATGGACAGGGGGATGAGGGTATCCTTCATCCAGAATGAAAGCATCTGGTCCCTCTCGAACACAAAGAGCATCCCCTCCCCGTCCGCGAGGGATTCGCGGAACATGAGGCCTGTTTCCCGTTCCGCGCCGCTGCGGGCAATTTCCGCAGCTATGGCGGTTGTTCCCCCGTCCGCGCGTTCAATAACAAGGTCCAGCGCCGGAAGTTTCTGCGGCCTGTTTCCCCGGGCCGCGCAGCCCGGGCTTCCGGCTAAAAGCAAAAAGCATAAACAAAAAACGCCGGGGGGCGCGTAAAACTGTTTGGCGGTTTGCGGCAGGCCCCTAAAAATCATCGAGGAATTCCTGCCGCCGCAAAAGTTCCGCGGATTCGGCTGTTTCGGATTCGGATACAATCTCATTAAAAACCCGCTTGTCGATATACTTTACCGTAAGGGGCCGCTCGATAGCCACCCTTACCGCGTCCGATTCCCAGACGGCCTCCCGGGGGCTGAGGGCGGCAGGCTCCCCGTACTTTTTTACAAAGGAAGTGTACACCGAGTAGTGGTCCACAAGGCCCGTATCCAGGTTAAACGCCATGATAAAGAGCTTCCCGTCCCTGAGCTGGAAAAAAGCCCGGCGGATAAAGGAAAAGCCCGTTGTCTCTATCAGGCTCTGGTCCCTGTTCGGAAGAAAGGACACGTCCCGGTCCCCCCGGAAATTAAAGAGATGGTCTTTTTCAAGGGCCGATTTCAAGGCGCCAAGGTCCATGCCAAGGCCGAATTCCCGGAAACTTCCCGGCGGCCCGGGCGGCGGGGCTTCCGCGTCCGTACCGGAAGCCCCGGCAGGAGCATCCCCGGAAGGGGCGGCGGCCTGGGCGGAGAGCGGGAACGGGTAAAAAAAGGCGCAAATCAAAAAAGCCGCCAAAAACAAACGCATCGGGCAAATCCCGGGGGCGTTGCGGGGGGCAAAAAGCCCTTTGCCGCGCCCCCCGCAGAGGGGGTAGGCCGGGACCTTGGCCCGGCCGCAGGGGGAGGCTTCCCCCTGTATATTTTTATTATCGGACTAAAAAGGCCGGACGCTTATCCCAAAGACCGCGCCGCGCCGGAAGGGAAGCGCAAGGGGCCGCTAAACATGGGAGCGGTCGATTTTGTCCAGCTTGCGGTAGAATTCGGCCTGCTTGAAAATTTCCGTAATATCGGAGACATAGATACGGTCCGCATCGGCCGTGATGCGGCCATTGGCCATCATCCTCTTCGTCAGGTTGATCCCCTCCTGTTTCGAAATCCCCACCATGTTGACTAGTTCCCTGGGGCCGAAATTGAAGATATAGCTCTGGCGCTCCCCGTAGCGCATCCCGTCCTTTTCAAGGTGGATTAACAGCTGGTCGTATAAACGCCCCAGGGGATCGACGATATGGGCATTGGCAAGCTGTTTGTAGCTGAACCATATCCGGTCCGAAAGCAGCATGGTAAGCCGGGCTACAAGCTGGGGCTGGGTTACCGCGATATTCTCAAAATTCTGCCGGTTCACGGCCATCAGCGAGGCATCCTCGAACGCTACCGCGCAGGCCGTCCGGGGCTTTGATTCCAGCAGGGCCATTTCGCCGAAAATATCCCCGGCCTGGAGGACCGCGAGAAGCACTTCCTGCTCCTGCGCGATTTTGACTATCTTTACCGCCCCTTTCTGGATGATATAGAGATCGTGCCCGGGCTCCCCCTCGGCAAAGATCATCGTATTTTTGGCATAGCGCCGGTTGAATTCGGTAAAATTCTGCTCAAACTGGACTTTTCTGATCCGGGGGGCCAGTTTCACCATCATTGCCTTGGCGGAGGCGGTATACTCCCCCGCGGGGCTGTTCTTTATATACTGGTGATAGGCGTAAAAGGCAATGCTGTACTGGGCCTGGCGCATATAATACTCGGCCACATTGTAGATCTGGCCGGCGGTATCCGGCGCGTTCTGGCTGAATATCTTGGCGGTCAGGGCCTCGTTCAGATAGCGCATACGTTTCGAGAACTGCCGGATAATCTTCATAGCTATAGGGGCGTTGTTCTGGATAAGCCTGGCGTACTGGTCCTTGAAGACCGAGATAAGCACCACGCTGGTGCAGGCCCTGGCGGTTTCTATATACCGGTGGCCGGACATGGAAGAAACGACCCCGAAAAAGTCCCCTTCGCTGAGAAGGCTGTCCTCCGTAACCAGTTCTACCTCTTTGGAAAGCAGTACCTGCCCCTCCTTGATGATAAAAAACCGGTCCGCGTTCCGTTCGCCCTCAAGAACGATAAAAGCGCCCTGTTTATAAGAGACAAAGGATAGTAAAGGTTTTTCCGGCATCAGCGCTCCCCAGTCCCGCAATTATACGGGTTCAGCCGG
>JAIRZS010000344.1 GCA_031267115.1 Treponema sp. | reverse complement strand
GCCGGTATGAGCCGGGCTGCGGGGGTTTTGCCCTATTTTGTTGTTTTATTCCTATTTTTCGTTTGTATAAAAGGATATTTGAAAGGTTTGTATTATGCCGCGCTTTCTGTTATTATGTAGAGAGAGGATAATCTAGTGAAAATCAGCCGCCATGTGCAGGCTATCATCAACGCTGCCTACAACGAGGCCAAGATACGGAACCACGAGTATCTTACGCCGGAGCATGTTCTTTACGCGGCCCTGGCCTTTGACGAAGTCCAGGGTATTCTTTCGAACTGCGGGGCGAACCTGGACCAGCTTAAGCACGGCATGGAAAATTACTTTGACCAGAAGGTTCCGGTGATGGACAATATCGAGCCTACCCAGACGGTGGGTTTCCAGAGCGTTCTGGAAAGGGCTGTTATCCAGAGCCAGTCTTCCCAGAAGGATACTCTGGATGTGGCTGATCTTCTGGTGTCCCTCTACGACGAGGAGCGGAACTACTGCGCCTACTACCTGCGCAAGGCGGGGATTACTACCCGTATCAACCTGCTGGAAAGCATAAGCCACGGCCCGGAAACTGAGGGGGGCGGGTTCGGCTCCTCTTACCGCGGCCCGGACGTGATCAACTTCGGCCCGGGATATTCGGACGGCAAGGAATACGCGGGCGACGAGGGTATTGAGGGCGGCCCTGGGGAAACTGCGGACGGTTCTACCGACGGCTCGCAGAAGATGCGGCCCGGCAAGAAAAGCGCCCTGGAACGTTACGCTACGGAGCTTACGGCCCTGGCCCGGGACGGGAAGCTGGAGCCGGTGATTGGCCGGGAAGCGGAGCTGGACCGCACGGTCCAGGTGCTTTGCCGGCGGCTCAAAAACAACCCGGTCCACGTGGGGGATTCCGGGGTGGGGAAAACGGCTATTACCGAGAGGCTTGCCCAGCGTATTGTGGAAGGGAAGGTGCCTCCTACGCTGAAAGATTTCCTGATTTTCTCGCTGGACATGGGCGCGCTGGTGGCGGGGACCAAGTACCGGGGTGATTTTGAGGACCGGGTCAAGCGGGTTATCGAGGAGATGTTCAAAAAACAGAGGGCTATTCTCTTTATCGACGAGATTCACACGCTGGTGGGGGCGGGATCGGTTTCCGGGGGCGCTCTGGACGCCTCGAATCTCCTTAAACCGGCGCTTACTTCCGGCAAGATACGCTGCATAGGCTCGACTACCCACGAGGAATACGGCAAATTTTTCGACAAGGACCGGGCCCTGTCCCGGCGTTTCCAGAAGATCGACATTAACGAACCGGCCCCGGACGACGCGGTGGCTATCCTTATGGGGCTGAAGCAAAAGTACGAAGAATACCACCATGTCCGCTACAGCGACGAGGCGGTAGAGGCCGCGGTGCGGCTTTCGGCGCAGTTTATTACCGAGCGGCGGCTCCCGGACAAGGCTATCGACGTGATAGACGAGGCCGGGGCTTTCGCCCGGATCGAGGCTTTCAAGCGGGCCGGGGACGGCGGCGGGAGTGGCGGGGATGCCGGCGGCAGCGGGAACGGCGTGAATGCCGGGCACGCCGCAAACGCGAAGGACGGGGCGAGAAGCACGGAAAGCGCCCAGGACGCCCCGGTGGAAATAGTCGATATCGGCCTTCCCCTGATCGAATCGGTGATCGCCCGTATTGCCCGCATCCCCGAACGTTCGGTGGGGGAAACCGAGAAGGACAAGCTCAAGTCCCTGGAGGGGAAGCTCCGGGACCGGGTCTTCGGCCAGGAGGAGGCGGTGACGGCGGTGGTCAAGGCGGTAAAGCGCTCGCGGGCGGGCTTCCGGGGGGAAAACAAGCCGGTGGCCAATTTCCTCTTTGTGGGGCCTACGGGGGTGGGAAAGACCGAGCTTGCCCGCCAGCTCGCGGATATTCTGGGAATATCCATGCACCGCTTTGACATGAGCGAATATCAGGAAAGGCACACTGTTTCCCGGCTTATCGGCTCGCCGCCGGGCTATGTCGGCTATGAGGAGGGCGGCCTCCTTACCGACGCGGTGCGCAAGCAGCCCCACGGCGTGGTGCTGCTGGACGAGATCGAAAAAGCCCATCCGGATGTCTACAATATTTTGCTCCAGATTATGGATTACGCTACCCTGACGGACAACAACGGCAGGAAGGCGGATTTTAGAAACGTGGTCCTGATTATGACCAGCAATGCCGGCGCCCGTGACATTGGGAAAAACCTTATCGGCTTTGGGGACCGGGTAACCGGGGAATCCGAGGTGGACAGCGCGGTTGAAAAGATATTTACCCCCGAATTCCGCAACAGGCTGGACGCGGTGGTCCGCTTTAGCCATCTTTCCCAGGAAATTATGGATTTTATCGTAAGGAAAGAGCTTGATCTTTTCCGGGGCCAGCTTGCGGAAAAAAAGGTGACGCTGGAAGTAAGCGACGCCTGTATAGCCCGGCTTGCGGAGGAAGGCTACAGCCGGGAATTCGGCGCGCGGAACGTGGGGCGCCTTGTCGAGGACAAGATCAAGAGCTTCTTTGTAGACGAGGTCCTCTTTGGCCGCCTGAGCGAAGGGGGCGACGCCCGCGCGGACTGGCGGGACGGCGAATACTGTATCGACATACTCCGGCCCCGGGCGTAGCCGGGCTTTGCCCATGATTCCGCCCCTGTTCCGGCCACACCCCAGGGCCTTGCCGCAACGCGGCCCGGCCGGATAAAATGCGGCGCAGACCGGCGCGTTTCAGGCCGGGGCCGGACCCGGGATTCCCCCGGCTTTCGGAACATGAGCGCTTTGACTTTCCCCGCCCGGAAGAAGCCGGGGGCGATATTGTCGCTGTCGGGGGGAACCTTTCGCCGGGCATGCTCCTTTCCGCCTACGAGCAGGGGATCTTCCCCTGGTACAACCCGGAAGACCCGCTGATATGGCAGTCTCCCGATCCCCGCTTTGTCATTTTCCCGCAAAAACTGCGCGTCTCGTCTTCCATGGAAAAGATACTGAGGCGGGGGGATTTTGAAATTGCCTTTGACCGGGATTTTCCGGCGGTTATCAGGGGCTGCGCGGAAATTTACCGGGAGGGCCAGGGCGGCACCTGGATCACGGACGACATTATTGCCGCCTATACGGAACTGCACTATCTGGGCTGGGCGCATTCGGCGGAAAGTTACGCGGAAGGCGTTCTTGCCGGGGGCTGTTACGGGATTAGGCTGGGGAATGTCTTTTTCGGGGAATCCATGTTCGCGAGGCGTCCAAACGCTTCCAAGGTGGCCTTCCTTACCCTGGCCCGGCGGCTTTTTGCCGGCGACCTTGCCTTTATCGACTGCCAGACGCCGACGCCCCACCTTGCCAGCCTGGGCGGCGAGGAAATAGGGAGGCGGGAATTCCTTTCCCTG
>JAIRZS010000220.1 GCA_031267115.1 Treponema sp. | reverse complement strand
AATAGGCCCCGCCCACCGGCTTGATCACCGACCTGTACAGCGTTCCGTCCCTGGGGTCCGTCCTGACCGGGGAGGCCAGGGAATAGATCACCAGGTCCGCCTGGGCGGGCAGCCCCGCTTCAGCCGCCGTCTCGCGGATCGCCTCCGCAGCCCGGGCCTTCATCCCGTCCGAAAAGGCGTCGCCGTCCAGGGTTTTATGCGGGATGCCGGCCGCCGAGGCCTCCGCGCCGAAAGCCGCGTTGTTGTACCAGCCCGGGGTCCCGGTCTTCGTGGCGGAACCGGCCTTTTCGAAAGAAACTCCCACAGTAGCCGCGCCGTATCCAAAGGCGGAAACAATGCGACTCGCCAGCCCGTAGCCTGTAGAACAGCCTATCACCAGGACCAGCTTCGGCGCGCCCTCCCCGGTTTCTCCGGCCAGCGCTTTCCTCGCGTAGTCAATCTCGCCCCGCACCACCTTCGCGCAGCCCCCGGGATGGCTGTTGAGGCAGATATTGTTGCGGACCATGGGTTTCAGGATCATATACAACTCCATTATGACAAAATTATAAAAATTGTCATTATAAATATACTCATTTTGCGGAAAATGTCAAGGGAACCGATCTTCGGATCTTCGGGACAAGAGTAGAGTTTTTCTTTCCGGGCGCATCCGCACGCCTTTGGCGTCCGGACCGGGCTTTGCGGGGCTCCGCTATCGCTCCGGCCCCGGCACTCCGCGCCGTGGCTAAACCCCTCCAATCCCTTGCGCGTCCCCAATATTCACTGCTGGTCGCAATATCCTGACTTTTTCAATAAAGTATTTTCTTGACTATTTTAGTAAATATTATTACCTTAGGGTCACGGAAGGCGGCTGCTATGTTATAGCAAGCCTCCCGGATAGCGCGTTATGAAAAACCAAAGAAAAAAAGGATGGTAATTATTCAGTCCACTTGAACGGGGGGGTCCGGACCTTCTCCGCCGGGAAAAACTGTCATTTGTTTCGAGATGCCCCGCCTGGCAATTGTTGGCAAGTGCAGACTGAATAACTACAAACTATGGTTTACATTACGGTTGTATCCGGGAACGCAGGGGAACGGGCAAGACTCTGCAGCATCCTCCAGCAGTGGCCGGAGTTTGATGTCTCGGGACTGGACAGGGACGCGTATAACGCGCTCAATTTTGTCCATTCATCCAAGCCCGATATCGCGCTGGTCGAAGAGGACCCGCTTGTTTTTGATTGTCCGGGAATGGTTTTAGCTTTAAAGCGCTGGTCGCCGGATACCAAAGTAATCGTGCTTGCCAATTCCCGCGGCAGCCGTGCGGTTCTCGATTCCGTCGTCAACGGCGCGGCGGGGTATCTGCTTAAAGGCAGCGACACGGAGCTTGTTCCGGCTATCCGCTGGGTACACCTGGGCGGCACTTTGATGGAGCCCGAAACAGCTTCGCAGGTTTTCGGGGATTCTCCCGGGGAACGGGTGTACCTGAATCAGGGGCCGGACGTAAAAATAACACGAAAAGAAATGGATCTCCTGGCCCGCCTGGGCAAGGGGCTTTCCAGTAAAGAGATTGCCGCGGAACTCCGGTTAAAAGACGGAACCATCCGCAACTATATTTCGGGGCTGCTCCGGAAAACCGGCCTGCGCAACCGTACCGAAATAGCCCTCTACGTTCAGCGTGCCGGAATTACCAATAATGAGTGGAAGGTGATCAAAAAAGCTCTCGTATAAAATAATATTCTGATGTAGAATATATGCGGCAAGCGGGTATCTTGCAAACTAAAGTTTTGCAAGATGAGGCTGTTCCAAAACTTCAGTTTTTGGAACAGCTTCCTTAGATTTAGGGGAAAAACCGGGCTTTTGGCCGGTTTTTCCAAGAGCCTGGCCAAAACCAACCGGGTTTTGGAACAGGCTCAGATACCCATAATACATGCGGAGAGGCTGCTATGAAAACTGTTTGTGGAATTGATCTGGGGACTCAGAGCTGCAAGGTAGTCGTCTACGATTTTGAGAACAGGGCGGTCCTGGCCCGTTCCCAAACCCCGGTAGACATGATTGCCCTGAACGACGGGACCCGCGAACAAAAGGCCGAATGGTACGACGAGGCCCTGTTTAAAAGCTTTGCCGGGATTGACGCGGAACTGCGCAAGACCGTCGCCGCCATCGGGGTTTCGGGCCACCAGCACAGCCTGGTCCCCCTGGACGCCGGGGGAAAGGCCCTCTACAACGTAAAGCTCTGGTGCGATACCGCTACCGCCCCGGAATGCGAACAGCTTACCGCCGCCGCGGGAGGCGAAGCCGCGCTTATCGCCCAGACCGGGCTTCCCATGAGGCCGGGCTATACCGCGCCCAAGGTACAATGGCTCAAGAACCATAGGCCCGAAGCGTTTGCCAGGCTCCGGCACATACTCCTTCCCCATGATTACATCAACTTCCTCCTGACCGGCAAATACAGCGCCGAATACGGCGACGCTTCGGGGACCGCCCTGTTCGATGTCCGCAAACGGGAATGGTCCGCCTTCGCGGCCGGACTCATCGATCCTTCGGTAATCGGCTGTCTTCCCGGGCTTCATTCTTCGGATCAGGCGACGGGGGTAGTTTCCGCAGAGGCGGCGGCGAAATTCGGCATACCCCAGGGCGCTTTGGTCGCCGCCGGGGGCGGCGACAACATGATGAGCGCCATCGGCACCGGGGCTGTCCGCGACGGCTCCCTTACCATGAGCCTGGGAACTTCCGGCACGCTTTTCGGTTTTTCCAATTCGCCTGTCATCGATCCCGCGGGCAACCTCGCCGCCTTTTGTTCTTCCACAAACGGCTGGCTTCCCCTGCTCTGTACAATGAACTGTACCGTCGCCAGCGAGGAATTCCGCGGCCTTTTCGGCCTGGATGTCAGGTCCTTTGACGGGGAAGCCGCAAAGGCCCCCATAGGCGCCGACGGCCTTGTGGTGCTGCCCTTCTTCAACGGCGAGCGGACCCCCAACCTTCCCAACGGCAGGGCCAGCCTGAGCGGGATCAGCGCGGCGAACTTTAAGCGGGAAAATATCGCGCGGGCCGCGCTGGAAGCGGCGATCTTCGGCATGAGAATAGGGCTTGAGGGTTTTAACGAACTGGACTACAAAGCAAAGGAAATACGGCTTACCGGCGGCGGCGCGAAAAGCCCGCTCTGGCAAAGCATCGCGGCAAATGTAATGGACCTCCCGGTACGCGTCCCGGCGGGCGAGGAAGCCGCCGCCATGGGCGGGGCGCTGCAGGCGCTGTGGGTCCTGGAAAACCAGGCCGGTTCCGGCGCGTCGATAGAAAGCCTGGTAGACGCCCATGTCGCCCTGGAGGGAGGGGGTACGGTCAATCCCGATCCCGCCTCGGTTCTTGCCTACGGGAAGGCATACCGGGAATACTTGCGGTATCTCGGGGCTTTAAGCCCCCTTTATAATTTATAAATAAAAAGGTAACTATTCAGTCTACATCTGCCAATAATTGCCAAGCGGGGGTAGCGCGAAAAAAATGGTAGTTTTTTTCGCGCGGAGGGGGGTCAGACCCCCTCGTTCAACCGATATGGCAAAAAGTCTTGTCAAGACTTTTTGCGGAGTGGGGGCTTTAGCCCCCCGACTGAATTTTACTAGAAAAGGAGGTAATCATGGCTGATTACTATGCGGGGAAAAAAGAATACTTTCCCAAAATTCCAAAGATCCAGTACGAGGGGCCAAAAAGCGATAATCCTTTAGCCTTTAAATACTACGATCCGGAAAAGAAAGTCGGCAAGAAGAAGATGAAGGATCATCTGCGCTTTGCCGTCGCTTACTGGCACAGCTTTTGCGCCGACGGGACCGACCCTTTTGGGGCGGCCACTCATCCCCACCCCTGGATCGCGGACGCCAAAGATTCGATGGAAGCGGCCGAGCACAAGATGGACGCCGCCTTTGAATTTATCACCAAGCTGGGGGCGGACTTTTACTGTTTCCACGACCGGGACATGGCCCCCGAGGGGGACAGTCCGGCGGAAAGCGAGAAGAAGCTCTTTACCCTGGTTGCCAGGGCGAAAAAGCTCCAGAAGGCAACGGGCGTAAAACTCCTCTGGGGAACGGCAAATCTCTTTACCCACCCCCGTTTTATGAACGGCGCAGCTACCAACCCCGAATTCGGCGTGCTTGCCCTGGCCGCGTCCCAGGTAAAGACCGCTATTGACGCTACCATAGAGCTGGGAGGCGCGGGCTATACATTCTGGGGAGGCCGCGAAGGCTATATGAGCCTCCTCAACACGGATCTGAAACGCGAAAAAGACCACCTTGCCAAATTCCTGGCCGCGGCCCGGGACTATGCCCGCAAGCAGGGCTTTAAAGGCGCCTTCTACATCGAGCCAAAGCCCATGGAACCCACCAAACACCAGTACGACTACGACACCGAAACAGTGATCGGCTTCCTGCGCCATTACGGCCTGGACAAGGACTTCCGCCTGAACATCGAGGCCAACCACGCCGAGCTTGCCGGGCACGATTTCTGCCACGAACTGGAAACAGCCGCCGCCGCCGGCCTTTTCGGTTCCGTAGACGCTAACCGCGGCGAGCCAAGGAACGGCTGGGACACCGATCAGTTCCCCTCGAACTATTACGAGACCGCCCTGGCCATGTACGCCATCCTCCGGGCCGGCGGCTTTACCACTGGCGGCCTTAACTTCGACGCCAAGATACGCCGGAACTCTGTTGATCCCGCTGACCTTTTCCTGGCCCATATCGGCGGTATGGATACTTTTGCCGCTGGCCTGGAAATCGCCCAGCGCATCATTACCGACGGGAAAATCCCCGGTTTTGTCAAAAAGCGCTACAGTTCTTACAATACCGGGGCCGGGGCGAAGTTTGCGGTCGGGGAGCTTTCCTTCGAGGATCTCGCGAATATCGGCAATGCCTCGGGCTACGGTAAAACCGGCATAACCAGCGGCAAACAGGAGTACCTGGAAAATATTCTGAACCAGTACCTCCTGGGCCTGTAGGCGATACCTGCGGCAAACTCCGATTCCAAAATCCGGCATGGATGCCGTCCTGCGGCAGGGACGCCGCTGTTTCCATTGCTATCCGCTATTGGCGGATAGATGGAGTTTGCCGCAGGCAAACCGGCAGGGATGCCGGGTGGAACGATTCATGAGTTTTTGCCTTGCAAAAACTCAAAGCTGTAAAACGGCATGGATGCCGTTTTACAGCAGCGCACGGGATTGACGCGGTATCCTTTTGTGCCGCAGGCAAAAAAGATACAAGCGTAAAGCCCGGTCCCCGGCAGAGCCGGGGATGCGCCCAAATTCCGGCTCGTTGCCATTGCCCCTGCCTTTCACTATAATGGCCCTATGCGGGCGACAAGGGCCATTGTTCATCTGGGCCGGCTGGTTCAAAACATTCAGGCGGTACGCGGCAGGGTAGGCGGGGAACGGCTTGTCTGTATGGCGGTAAAGGCGGACGCTTACGGCCACGGCTCGGTCCGGGCCGCCAAGGCCGCGCTGGAGGCCGGGGTCCGCTATCTCGCCGTCGCCACGGTTGACGAGGGGATCCTGCTGCGGGAACAGGGTATAGACGCCCCCATCATCCTCCTTTCCGCACCCCAGCCGGATGAGCTTTTTGATATGGCGGCCAATGATCTTAGCCCCCTTGTTTCCGACAGGGAATCCGCCGCCGGGGCCGCCGAAGCCGCCGCCCGCGCGGGAAAGCGGCTTCAGGTCCATCTCAAGGTAGATACGGGTATGGGCCGCATCGGCGTATCGCCGGAAGACGCCGCCGATCTTGCCGTATTTGCCGCGTCGCAGGCCCCGCTCGTCTATGCCGGGACCGCCACTCATCTGGCGGTCGCCGATTCAACGGCGGAGGCGGATATCGCCTTTACCAAAACGCAGCTTGCCCTGTTTGGAAAAACCCTGGCGGCCATCAGGCAGGCCGGGGTCGATCCCGGCATTGTCCACGCGGCCAATTCCGGCGGCGTGCTTCTGCACGAGGATTCCTGGTTCGACATGGTAAGGCCCGGCATAGTGCTGTACGGCTATTCGCCCCTCGGCAAAGCCGGTGACGCCGGCGCTGCCGCCCTCGGTATAAAGCCCCTTGATATAAAGCCCGTCATGGAACTGCGGTCGAAAATCGCGTTTATCAAAAAAGTAAAAAAAGGCGAAACTGTTTCTTACGGCCGTCTCTGGACCGCGCCCGAGGATACCTGGATAGCCACCATCCCCCTGGGTTACGCCGACGGCCTCCCCAGGGCGCTGGCGGACTTTTCGGTGCGTATACGGGACAGCTTCTACCCCCTTGTGGGCCGGGTCTGCATGGATCAGTGCATGGTCAGCCTTGGCAGGGAAACGGACATTGGCCGCTGGGAGGAAGTTACCATTTTCGGCGGTTCCGCCGCCGGGGCCTCGGACATCGCCGAAAGGACAGGGACCATCCCCTACGAGATAACCTGCAATATCAACCACCGGGTCCCGCGAGTCTACCAGGACTAAGGCAGTTTGGGCGCATCCTGCCGCCTGCGCGGCAGGACCGGGCTTTACGCTTGTATCTTTTTTGCCTGCGGCAAAAAGGATACCGCTCTAATCCCTTGCGCGTACCAAAATCCGGCGTCCTGCCGGATTTTGGCATCGGAGTTTGCCTGCGGCAAACTCCATCTATCCGCCGCCGGCGGATAGCAATGGAAACAGTGGCATCCATGCCGCTGGTGCAGGCACTATACCGCAAAGTCGAAAACTTCGGAGGTTTTACCACGAAGTCGAAAAAGTACAAGAAGTACAAGAAGTAAAGAATGAAGAATCTCTTTAACTTCTTTCCCTTTTTGGCTTTGAACGCAAGCCGGGGTCAGACCCCTCCCTTTCATTCAAAACTTATTCGACTGCGAACCTTCGGTTCGATTTGACTTTGCGGTGAAACCCTGTATTAATGCCTCAACTTCGCGGTGAAACCCTGTATTGGTATTGATGCCTCGAAATTTGGTGCCTGGTACCATGTGCATACACTTTTCTCTAAAAATTCCCCCTCCGGTTAAAGCAAAACAGCGACTCAGACCCCTATATATTATAGGACAAAGGAGCCGCCC
>JAIRZS010000278.1 GCA_031267115.1 Treponema sp. | reverse complement strand
TATTCGACTTTGCGGTAAAATACATAGCTGCGGGGGGGCTACGGAAGGGGCGCCAGCCGCGCAAGGGATTGGAGGGGTTTAGCCACGGCGCGGGGCGCCGGGGCCGGAGCGAGGCCGCTATGGCGGACACGCGGAGCCCCGCAAAGCCCGGTCCGTGGGCCGTCCTGCCCTACGGGCAGGTTGGCCCACGGATGCGCCCAAAATGGGATACTGGAAATTTTCCATGCGCTTATTCCGCAGATCCGCAGGGTAAAGCGCGGAATCGCGGCGAATTCTCTTGACGATCAAAACAAAGATTATATATATTGTATCTATCCAACTATTTCTTATAACTCAACGGAGGAACTATATGAAGATAACGCCTTTGGCCGACCGTGTCATGGTCAAGCTGGAAAAGAACGAAGCGAAGACTGCGGGGGGTATTATTATTCCCGACACAGCCCAGGAAAAGACCCAGACCGGTTCTGTAGTCGCTGTCGGTGACGATACCGAGGTGATTAAAGTTAAAGCGGGGCAGAAGGTAATGTACGATAAGTACGCCGGAACCCAGATCAAGATTGACGGCGAAGAACACCTGATCCTCAAGATGCAGGATATTATCGCTGTTATTGAATAAGTTTTTGCGCGGCGGTCTGCGCGGTATTAGACCAGACTTCGAATAAGACATCCGACCGCTTCCATACGCAAGGCAGACAGGGGTATAGCTTGGCTTGCCGGGTAGGGAGGCGGTTAGCGTGTCATAATTGCCCAACAGTACCTTTCCTTTTTAGTCGTGTAGCAAATTGACACATTCTGGCGGTGTCTAACGGCAAACCGGGGCATTTAGGGGCTTTGCTGTTTTTCCAATTGCAAAACGGCGCAAGACAGTACCGTTTTTTCGGTAATTTTTTTATCACCTGTGCGGAGGCTTTCCGCTAATTCCTTGTATAGCAAGGAATTATAATTTTTATAAAAATACAGTATTTTTGATATAAAAAAATTGATTTTGGCATGGTTTTTGCTTGTTATTTTATAACCAAAGAATAAGGAGCAAAGCAGCCGTGAAAACCAAAAAAAACCGTGATGTAAAGGTACCCCGTAATTCAGATGAAAATGTCCTTTCCATGTATCTTAGAGAGATCAGCAGGATCCCCCTTCTTTCCCGCGAAGAAGAAGACAACGCGGCCAGGGACGCCGCTAAAGGAAACAGGGCGGCAAGGGATCTGCTGGTAAACGCAAACCTCCGGTTTGTAGTCAATGTGGCAAAAAAATACCAGGGCCAGGGGCTTTCCCTGGAAGACCTGATCAGCGAAGGCAATATCGGCCTTATCAACGCGGTGGAACGCTACGATGTTGATAAAGGCTACCATTTTATTTCTTACGCGGTGTGGTGGATACGCCAGTCTATTCTCAAGGCTATTTGCGAGAAATCCCGGATGATCCGCCTGCCCCTGAACCGGGCCAATGAATTTGTCAGGATAGAAAAGGCGCGGAAATTTGTCATGGAACAGGGTAACCCCGATGCCGAAATCGGCGAGATTGCCCGTATGCTGAACATGGAAGCGGATCATGTGGCTGATATTATCAATATCGGTCGGGAAATGGTTTCCCTGGAAAGCCCGGTGGCCAGCGACAGGGACGCCTCTCTCCTGGGCGAGTTTATCGAGGATGAAGATTACAAGGCTCCGGAGCAGGCGGCCCTGGATACAGCCCTTCAGGACGATATTGAAGCGGTACTGGGTACCCTGAATCGCAAGGAAGCCGAGATTATCCGGTTTCGCTTTGGCCTTGGAAAAAGCGCCCCCATGTCGCTCAAGGAAGTCGGGGACCGCTTTAACCTTACCAAAGAACGGATCAGGCAGATTGAGAAGAAAGCCCTTAAACGGCTGCAGCACCCCACCCGCACCCGCCTTCTGGAGAGCTATGTCGCGTAGGGGAAAGAGGCCGGCGCGGGGGCAGCGGCGGCAGCATGCAAAATGAGCCGCCGTTTAAGCCCGGGGCCGTTATTTTCGATATGGACGGCCTTATGCTTGACACCGAACGGCCCGTTGTCGCTGCCTGGGAGCGGGCGGCCGGGGAATTGGGCTGGCGCCTGACCGAAGAAGTGCTTGCCGGGACCATCGGCGTTGACGAGGAGGCTACCCGCAAAGTCATGGTTGGTAGTTACGGGCAGGATTTCCCCTACGAGGCTGTCCGGGAAGAGCTGGGGCGGGTTTATACGGAAGACGCGGAAAGAAACGGCATTGCCCTGCGGCCCGGCCTTCTTGCCTTGTTTGAATATCTGAACAGCCTGGGCGTGCCTATGGCTGTAGCTACTTCCAGTTCCAGGGATATTGCCCTGTGGAAGCTGGAAATGGCGGGCATCAGGGATCTTTTTCCCCTGCTTGTCTGCGGCGACGAGGTTCGCCGGGGAAAACCCGCGCCCGATATTTTTTTAAAGGCGGCGGAACTGCTTGGTAAAAAGCCCGGAGAATGCCTGGGTTTTGAGGATTCCCCGGCGGGCCTGCGGGCGCTGGACGCGGCGGGGATCAAATCGGTATTTATCAAGGATATGGTGGAACCGCCTCCGGAAGTGCTTGCCGCGGTCTGGCTCAGGCTAAATTCCCTGGACGAGGCCGTACCCCTGTTTAAGCCCTGAATTTTGAATTTTCATTGCGGCAATTTAAAAGTACGAAAGTTTTTTAAAAAATTTGGGCGCATTTCCGGCGCTTCGCGCCGGAAACCGGGCTTTGCGGGGCTCCGCTACCGCTCCGGCCCCGGCTGCTCCGCGCCGTGGCTGCTTTCGCCCCTGCGGGGCGGCACCCCTCCAATCCCTTGCGCGGTTGGTAACAGGCTGCTGGGCATCTTACCCCCTGTATTGTAAATTGGGCTAACGGGGAATATAATAAGTCCAGGGCGTTCCTGGAAGCCGGTTTGCCGGCAATTTCCCGCCGCAAAACGCCCGGAAAGCTATGCTAAGAAAAAAGAGCCTCTTCCGCGTCATATTCATGCTGCTTGTTTTTCCGCTTTTCCCGCGCGAGATCACGGTTACGGTAGAAGACGCCGATCTGGGGATCCCTCTGGAGGGGGCGGCGATCACTGTAAGCGGCGGCGTTTCCGGGGGCGCCGAGTATGTGTGCGACGCGGCGGGGACTGCCCGGGTGACTATTCCGGATGACAGGCCGGGCGTTATCAGGGTTGGCTATCCGGGTTACGAAAGCCAGCGGCTTGCGGCGCCTGCTGGCGGAAACGCCCTGACGGTGCGGCTCAGGCTGGGCGGCGTCATGGAAAACGCCGAGCTTGTGCTGGAAGAAAGCCGGCCCGGGGCAAGCGAGACCCGGAGCGGTCGGAGCGTGGCTATTTCCGGGGAGGAGCTTTCCCGGACTGCAGAAATCGGCCTGATCGAAGATGTGATGAATTCGATCAAGCTGCTGCCGGGAGTGGGTTACGCAGGCATGTTTAACGCCCAGCCTTCTATACGGGGCGGCGATCCCGGCGACCTTATGGCGGCGCTGGACGGCTTCTACCTTTCCCATCCCTATCACTGGGGCGGCGGCGTTTCCATCTTTGATCCCAGAATGGTTTCGAGCGCCCAGCTTTCCCACGGCGTGTTTTCTACCCGCTACGGCCATACGATTTCCGGTTTTTTGGAAGTGACAAGCAGGCGGCCCGATCCCGGCGAGGCGGAATTCGAACTGGGGCTTTCTACCAGCGCGACCAGTATAAACCTTTCCTATCCGATTAACGGAAAAGGCGGGGTTATGTTCATGGGCAAGGTGACCTATTGGGATACCCTGGTATGGGCCGCCAAGGCTCTGGCCAATGTGTGGACAAGCAATGAGACGCTGCAACTGATCCACTCGGTTTCTACGGCCCCCTATATACGCAGCGCCTCCCTTTCCTCCAATTACCGTTTTACCGGCGATCTGGAATTAACACTGAACGGGTTTTTCGGCAGCGACGGCGTCGGGGCGGCTTACCGCAACAGTTACGATGATGATGAAATTAAAGGCAATGTGAATATGGATTTTAATTACTATAACTACCAGGGTTTCGGCATAATATCCTTAATTGCCAACCCCTTTCCCAGTATGGTAATTAAAGCTACTGCCGGCGCGGGCTTTACCGAGCTTGCCGCCGAAGGCAGTATACGCAATGATGTGGAGATAAACTACAACCAGGGTTTTCTCGACGTTTATAAAGGGGAATTTGACTGGCTTGATGACACCATGAGCTACCGCGCGCCCGATGGCCGGGCCTGGTTTGATACGGACTACCATGCTACCAGCGTCCAGGGCAGGGCGGATATTGACTGGGACCTGGGGAGGGGTTTTCTCGCGGCTTTCGGAGTTCAGGAACTTTACAACAGGTGGAAACAGAAAGAGGCTTTTGATATTTTTATCGAACAGCCGGTAAGTGCTATTATCATGCCCCCGGGTATCGTGTCGGGGCTGGAAGTGGCAAATGCGGAAAACGGGGCCATTATATGGCCTTTTACCCAGCAGGCGGAGACGCTGAACCAGGGCTTTACCAGTTCCGCCTATACGCTGCTGGAATGGAAAAGCCCCGGCCAGGCGATCGGCGCGGAAACCGGGCTTCGCGTTGATCATCTCTACTTTATCGGGCGGGATGGGGCGGGAGGGGATCCTTTTTCCGTTCAAAGCATGCCGGTACTTAACCCCCGGCTCAACCTTGACTTTGGCATCCTGAAAAACGCCGGTATTGTTGATTCGCTCGGCCTTACTGCCGGTACCGGGCTTTTCTCGTCGGTAAACGATGCCGTCGCCTTTACGGAAAAGCGGAACGGCATAGAGGATTTTGATCTGAAACCCAACCGTTCCTGGACCTCGGTTATCGGTACAAAAATTGATTTTTTTGAGCGGTTTAGTTTTAATATTGAGGCGTATTATAAATATATTTTCGACCGGGCGTATATCAGCACCGATGTTTCGGGCGGCAGTTCGGCGGAAGCGAAAACAAGGTTCTATTTTAACGGCGAGGGGAGAATCTTCGGCGTCGATCTCCAGCTTCAAAAGCTCCAGTCCCGGTTTTGGGACGGGTGGATATCCTATACTTTTACGCACGCGCTTTATCACGAGCCCGACAGCGCCGGCGCCGATCTTCAGGGGACAAGCGCCGGCGAACGGCAGCGGGACGACTGGTATTACCCCGCGTTTCACCGCTTCCACAATTTCAACCTGGTACTCAATATCAAGCCGGTGCGCCATATCGGTATAGGCCTGCGCTTCGGCTTCGCCTCGGGAAGGCCGGTAAACAAGGCAGGCAGCGAGATCGTGCCTTATCCTGTGGAAGTGGCGGAATTTGACGAGAATACCAAGGCATTCGAGGAAAAAAAATGGGATGAGGACAAACAGGATTTTGTCCCGGTCGATCCGGCGGATCCCGAAGACCATCCTACCATCATCCAGAAGTACCGCCGCGATTCCTATTACGACAGGAACGAGCGCGGCCCCTGGTCATTCCCCCTGGACCTTAAGGTTTCTTTTTTCATGTTTGACAGAAAAGGCCGGGTCCGGACCGAGATTTATCTGGCTATGGAAAATATTCTTTCTTTTATTTCCGCCATGCAGGAGGTTGAAACTTTTAACCAATTTACCGGCAGGGTGGATACCGGGGCTAATCTCGCGAATTACGGGCTTCCCGTCCCCATGATTTCCTTTGGCTTTAAGTGGAGTTACTAAGATGCGTCCGGCTGTACCTTTACCATTTCCCAAAAATGTTTTATTGTTGGTGCTGTTGATACTGGTATCCGCCTTTACCGGCTGTTCCACAATAGTAGAAAAAGCCGGTCATGTACTGGACGGTTCGGCTTTTGCCGAAAAAACAGAGTCGGTTTACGGGAACAGGGAAGCGGGCTTTGGCGGCAAGGGGGTGCAGGTAAGCCGGCGGCGTATAAAAGCGCAGGATCGGGAATATATTCTGATTGAGTTTGCCGCTTTTCCCACTCTGAGGCTCAGGGCTTCCCCGCCCGGCAAGGATCACCGCATAGTTCTTGAATCCCTGGAATTCTTCAGCCCCAACCAGAACGGCTGGAATGTCTTTAGCCGGGAGATTTCCGGCGAAGGCCGTTTTAAGGACGAGTGGTACGCGGCCTTTCTCGCGATTCCCCGTGCGCCGGAGCTTCTGGATATTTCCGGGGGCAGGATACTGCGCAACGGGGTAAAGATTGCCGGGGACGAGGCCTTAACCGCCCTGCGCAACAGGGGCGAACGGATCGAGGCGCTGGTTTTGTGGATGGCGTCCCGCCTTGAGGGGGAGGACCCCTTCCCGGATTTTCCAAACCAGGGGGCTTTTGAGGAATTTTGGACGCCGATCCTGTTCCCGGAAACTGTTCCGGCAAAGAAGCGGCCCCCTGAATGGACGGGCGACTGGCGGGGAGGCCGCCGGCAGCGCGGCGAGGACATCTCCTGGAGCGTGGATTACACGGAGGCGCTGTTTCCCCCCGGGACGGCGGAAAGCCTGCGCCCGGTGCGGAATTCGGGGACGCTGCTCCGGGATTGGGAAGAGGCGCTGCCGTGGATATTCTATCAATTTGAATGGGATGCTATAATAGGGTCTCTGTCGTCTGAAATTCGTCTTGTAAAAACAAAGTGATTGAACCAGTTTCAAAGCCCGGTCAGCGCGGCCCTGCGGCCCGGTACAACCGGCTTTGAAACACGATTCCGGAGAAGCCGGCGCGGGCTGTTTCTCCCAAATTAATTAAGGAGGCGGTTCCGGGACTTTGGTTTTGGAATTGCGCGGGGTAAAAAATGAACACGACCACAAGTTTTTCGCTTCTTGAGCTTTTTAGACTGGGGGGGATTTTCATGTGGCCCCTCCTTTTCTTCTCGATAGCCACCATTGCCATATCGCTGGAACGGGCGATCTATATCTTCTACCATAATTTGCGGATGGACAATCTCAAAGCCAGGGTGGAAATCTACATCAAGGCGGGCGATATTTCGGGCGCGCGGCGCTACCTTGCCGCCCTGTCAAAACGGCGGCTCGGCGCGCGGATACTGCTTACCCTGGTCAGCCGGGCGGACGCCGGGACCGGCCGGCAGCTTTCCGAGCAGCGGCTGGAAAGGGCGGTAGAATCCGAAGCCCTAAGCTGCATCAACTCGCTTGAAAACGGCTTTAACTTTCTCACCGCCCTGGGATCCCTGTCCCCGCTCACGGGCTTCTTGGGTACTGTCTCGGGGATGATCGGGGCCTTCCGGTCTATCGCCGAGGCTACCGAGGTAAACGCCCAGATTGTGGCGAACGGCATTTACGAGGCCCTGATCACAACGGTATTCGGCCTTATTATCGCCATTATCGCTATGATCGCCCATTCCCTGTTTTCCCACATTGTGGACAGGTTCGCCGCGGACGTGGAGAAGGCCTGTTCCGAACTTATCACGGAACTCGCGGTCAGCACCGGGCCGGTACTCGCGCTTCCGGACAAGCGGTCGCGGACCAGCTTTGCCGGGGAGGAAATGGCGGGGAACAGCCCGCGCGGTTCCGCACAGCTATGAAGCTTTCCCGGAAAAACCGGCCTGCTGCCGACGGATCGAGCGCCTCAAGCGATATCGCGTTTCTACTCATCATCTACTTCATCGTTATCGCGGGTTTTAACGTCAACAAAGGTTTTTTGATGAACCTGCCGGCAAAGGATTCCTCCCGCCTTATCCTGAGAGAGGATCTTCTGCGCTTTGAGCTGGATAACGCGGGGAGCATAATCTATCAGGATAATGTTATCGCCCGCGCGGAGGCTGAACGGCTAATCAGAACCGGGATTAACAGTAATCCCAATATAGCCGTTATTCTTGCCATCTCGGCGGACGCGCCCTGGCAGCAGGTGGTGTCCTTTGTAGAGTCGGCGCAAAAACTGCAGATTGATTCGTTCTCGTTCACCATGAAGGAGGATCCGTGAATCTCAAGCGCCGCCGGAAAAAGAATTTTGTTGTCCCCCTCAATTCCATGTCCGATGTAGCGTTTCTGCTGCTTATCTTTATCATGCTGGTATCGCTTATCAATTACCGCAAGGAAGTTAAGATAGCCTATCCCGAAGCGGAGATAGCAAAGAAAACCAGCGCCGGTGAAAACCTGGAGATATGGATTGACAAGGCCGGAAACACCTATCTTGACGGGGATATCTGTTCTTTGCGGGCCATTGAAAACGCCATTGGCGATCTTTACCGGACGGCTCCCGCTACCCGCATCCACATTATCGCGGACCGCGACACTCCCTATGTCCATGTAAACGGGGTGATTAGGATACTCCAGCTTCTCCAGTACCGGGTGGTAAGCTTTGTGGTAAAGGACGCATAGGCATGAAAGGCCCCGCTAATATCGTTACTATAAGGTTTACGATCTTTGCCGCTGTCGCGGCGCTGCATTTAGCGCTGATACTGCTTATCGTGGTCCGGGTAAACGGCGGGAATTTTCAGGAGGAGGAGACTGTGCCGGTGATGAAGATACTTGATTTGCAGGAAGAAATCCCGCCTCCTCCTCCCGTACCGCCTCCGCCCCCGCCGCCCGTACCCGCCGCAAGCAGCCCCGCCGCAGTGGAAACCATTGCGGAAAACATGATCGAAACCGACGAGATTCCCGAGGATCAGGTACTGGT
The DNA here is from genome assembly GCA_031267115.1 of Treponema sp. Classification (GTDB taxonomy): domain Bacteria; phylum Spirochaetota; class Spirochaetia; order Treponematales; family Breznakiellaceae; genus JAIRRR01. The sequence continues at coordinate 9,837 of JAIRZS010000278.1, read as the reverse complement.
CCCGCCGGGTTCCATAGTTTCGGCGGCGGCCCCGAACCGGGGCGGGGAAGAAGAATACCTTCCCATGGGCAGAATATCCCTGGCCCCAGTTTTTTCGGAACAGGAAATACGCCGGAATCTGGTTTACCCCCCCATTCCCCGGCGTTCCGGGATTGAGGGCCTGGTTTACCTTGAACTTTTTATCGACAGCCGGGGCCAGGTTCAGCGTATCGACATACTCAGGGAAGAACCCGCAGGCCGGGGCTTTGGGGAAGCCGCCGCCGCCGCCTTCCGGGGGCTTAGCTGCAAGCCGGCAGAAGCCAACGGCAGCCCCGTCGCGGTGCGCTACCGTTACCCGGTGCGTTTCCGGCTAAGGGGTTAGTTAGTATACACAAAGAAAACGTGGTTCCGTCTTTCCCCGGCGCAAAACTTTACCGTACAGCGAAGCGCAAGGGATAGAAGCGGAAATCCCGCAAGCCCGCCTGCGGCGGGCTGAGGAATTGGAGCGGATAGCCCGGTCCTGCCGCACTGGAGTGCGGCAGGATGCGCCCAAATTCAAAACCCAAAGCCGCAGCTTTAATAGAGGCACGATACCAGGTGGTCAGCGCCGGGGAGACTGCGCGGTATCCGGCCCCGCTGTCGCTACCTCCAGATCCAGCCCGGCCCTGGCGAATACGCGGGCGGGAAGCAGGGAGCCGGGGGATAGTTCCCTCATGCTTGAAATCACCGCGGCGCCGTCAATTTCCGGCGCCTGGCAGGGGAGGCGGCCCAGGTAGAGGCCCTCTTCCCCGTCAATTTGCTCCTCCACCAGCACTTCCGTTTCCTCCCCCACACGGGCCTCCATACGCCTTTCGCTGATGGCGGCCTGCCGCTCCTCGGCGATCCTCTTTCTTTCAGCGGCGGTTTTTTTCGGCACCCTTCCCTTCATCGTATAGGCCGGGGTCCCTTCTTCCCGCGAATAGGCAAAGGCGCCGGCCCACTCAAGTTCGGCCTTTTCCTGAAATTCCAGAAGCTCGCGGAAGTCATCGTCCGTTTCGCCGGGAAAACCCACAAGAAATGTGGCCCTGATAGCCGCGCCGGGCAGGGTTTCCCGGATATGCCGGACAAGGCCGAGGTATGTTTCGGCGTTTCCCCGGCGGCGCATGGCTTTAAGGATACGGCTGGAACCGTGCTGGAAGGGGACATCGAAGTAGGGGAGAAAGCGCTTGTCCCGGCGGCAGATACCGAGGATGGGCAGGGGGAAGTTGTCGGGATGTATGTAGAGGGTCCGCACCCAGAAATGGCCTTCCAGCGAGGAGATCGCTTCCAGCAGCGCGGGAAGATCCGGATTGTCTCCGCCGCGCCCTAAGTCCCGGCCATAACAGCCCAGGTCCTGCCCGATAAGGCAGAACTCCTTTACGCCCCGCTCAAGAAGGCGGCGGCATTCGGCAAGTATATCGGGGATGGGCCGGGAACACAGGGGGCCCCGGATCGCCGGAATGGCGCAGAAGGCGCAGCAGTTGTCGCAGCCTTCGGAAATTTTGACATAAGCCGACCCGGGCATAGACAAAAGGGGCCTGTCGCCGGGATTCTCCGAAACGCCGCGGGGCTTTTCCGGGGCATTATCCGGCGCTGCGGCGGGCCGCGCGGGAAAACCGCCCCCCAGCGCGGCGGCCGCGGCTTCGGCGATACGGCTCAGATCGGCGTTCCCGAAAAAGCCGTCCGCTTCGGCAAGGCTTTCGCGCAGCTCCGGGGCATAACGCTGGGCAAGGCAGCCGGCGAGCAGTATCTTTTTCCGGGGGTACATTTTCCGGTAGGAAAGGACCGCGTTAATCGATTCCTGTTTGGCGGCGTCGATAAAGCCGCATGAATTGACGATGATAATATCCGCCGAACCGGCATTCCCGCCGCGTTCCCACCCGGAGCCGTCGAGGAACGCCATCATGGTTTCGGCGTCCACCTGGTTTTTTACACAGCCGAACGGATCGAGATAATAGCTTGGCACGGCTTTGGCTTGCTTATTCAAGCCTGAGAAGGACCAGGCGGTAGCGGCCATCCTCGTCCCGTACCCAGCGTATATCCGCGACTACCACTTCGCCGGCGCTCCCGATTTCCAGCGGTACGGTACGGCCGCCGCCGATCACCTGAATCTTGACCGCCGCCGCGTTCGAGGCCCCGATACGGACGCCGTTCTGCGCCGGGATGCTCAGCTCGGAAGAACGCTGGAAATACTCCTCTTTGCGGCCCTGCCGGTCCCTTTCCGCGATAATTTCCCAGCGGAAAAGGCAGTAGCCCTGGAAATTGGCCTGTATGGTAAAAGGATAGGCGTTGGGCGAGGTAAAAACCACCGGCGCGCTTACCGCCGCCGCCGCGCTCACGGGCGCGTCCTGCCCCCCCGCGGCCGCCGAAGGATTTGCCGCCCCGCCGCCGGCCAGGATAAGCGAATACTCCACGTCAAAGCGGAGCTGGACCCCGGCGTCGGGGTTGTTTTTCGCAAAGTCCACCGCCGTGATCAGCACCTCGCCGCCGGAATCCGGATCAAGGCTGACGCTTACTTCCTGTCCAAGATCGATAATCTTTATCCCGGCCGGAGTCTCCAAAGTTACCGCCTCTCCCACAGAAACTAATTCAACTTCGTAGCTATTGTTCCCCAGGGGAATCAGTACCGTGTCCCCCCGGTAAAAACGGCGCTCCAGAAAAGGCCCGTCCAGTACATATTCCGCAATTTCCCGGCTTTCCACCAGGCTTACCGGCTCTTCCCTTTGCGGCCTGTTCAGGAAAAACCAAACCCCAAAACCGGCGGCGGCAAGTACCAGCATAACAATCGCCGTGTTCCGGATGATCTTCGGGGCGCGGGAAGGGGAGTGAAGGAGCTGTTCCACCGGGACAGGCTGCTCCTGAATCTTCAGCGCCCGGTAAGAGGACTGGAGATCCTGGGGGTTCAGCCCCAGATATTCGCCGTAATTCCGCAGGAACCCCAGAAGATACGCCTCGCCGGGGAAAACATCAAACGACTCATCTTCCAGAGCCTGGATATACCGGCCCGCGATATTGGTTTCCCTGCTTACCTGATCGTAACTATAACCCTTGCTCTCCCGCGCGGTTCTAAGCTTTTCACCTAAGGATTCCACCGATGCCCTCCGGGTACCTAATCGGTATCACGAAATAAAAAATTGTTGTAAAGATTGGCCGATGCCGGCGAATCGTACAGAAACCGGCCTTCGGGGATACCCTGGTTAGTCTGAATCTGGGAAAAATCAAACCGTACCAAACTGTCGGCTATAGTCCGGCCCTCAATACGCCGGATAAGACGGGTTGCCGGATCAATACTCAGGATAATTTCCCGGAACCCCTCGGAAATCGACCGGCGGGTAAGCCTCAGCTTTACCACCAATTCGCCGGAACCTTCTTCAAGCGGGATCGGGCCCGGCCCGGTTACAAAAGCGGAAACATAGTTCCGCCTGAGCAGGGCCAGCCCCTGGGAGGAAGCCAGGGACGCGCCCGAAGCCCCGGGCCGCCTGCCCCCGCCGACTACCTGGTTCAGCACGGCGCGGTATTCGGGAAGGTAAACCGTCAGGAGTTCGCCGTCAAAGACGATAACCTGGTCCGCCGGCGTTGTAAAGTCGATCCGCAAAAACGAAGGGGCCAGGTGGCTTACCGCCCCGTACATATTGGTATTGCCCGACCTTATCGCTATCCGGGCTTCGTAATCCTTGATCCCTTTATAACGCTCGGAGACAGATTCCAAAAACCTTTCCGCGGTAACAATTTCCTGCGCCGCCGCCTGCCGGAGTCCGGAACCAACCAGAAAAAAAAGGAATAAAACCGATTGTAACTTACACACGCTCATTGTTTCTACTCTATCCATACGATCGCAAAAACTCAAGTAGCCTGACGGCCTGCCGCACTTGTGGATTTTATACGCGAAACGCAGCAAACTCCCGGCAGCCTGCCGCTACCCGGATATCGCCCTGTCCAGTTCCGCTGTTTTATCGGTCTTTTCCCAGGGGAACTCGTTTCTGCCAAAATGGCCGTAGGAAGCGGTTTTCCGGTAGATAGGCCGGCGGAGGTCCAGGGTTTCGATGATCCCCGCAGGGGTAAGATCGAATACCTTTTTGACCGCGTCTTCGATTTGCTGCTCCGGGACCCTGGCCGTGCCGAAGGTTTCCACCATGACCGATACCGGGAAGGGAACCCCGATAGCATAGGCAAGCTCCACCTCGCAGCGTTCCGCGAATTTCGCGGCCACCACGTTTTTTGCCACGTAGCGGGCGGCATAGGCGGCGGACCGGTCCACCTTTGTGGGATCCTTGCCGGAGAAAGCGCCGCCCCCGTGGCGGCCCATCCCGCCATAGCTGTCTACGATAATTTTCCTGCCTGTAAGGCCCGTGTCGCCGAAAGGCCCGCCGACCACAAAGCGCCCGGTGGGGTTGATATAGTAATTCGTTTTCTTGTCCAGCAGCCCGGTAGGCTCAAGAATCGGCCTGATAATTTCCTCAATAACGGCGGCTTCGATTTCCTTATGGGAAACATCGGGATCGTGCTGGTGCGAAACCACCACCGCGTCAATACGGACAGGCTTGTGCCCCTCGTACTCCACCGTTACCTGGCTCTTGGCGTCGGGCCTCAGCCATTTGATGATCTTCTTTTTCCGCAGCTCCGTCGCCCTGATAAGTATCTTATGGGCCAGGGTAATAGGAAGGGGCATAAGCTCTTTAGTTTCATTACACGCGAACCCGAACATCATCCCCTGATCCCCGGCCCCCTGCCGGCCCTTGTATTTTTTAAGCCCCGTGCCGGAAACGCCCTGGCTAATATCCGGAGACTGGCTGTGGATCATATTCAACACCGCCATCGAATGGTAATCAAGCCCGTAATCGGGATCGGCATAACCTATTTCCTTCGTCACATTGCGGACAATTTCCTGAACATCGACAAAGGTCCGGGTAGTAATCTCCCCGCCAACCAGCACAAGAGAGGTAGACGCGAATGTCTCGCAGGCTACCCGGCTTTCAGGATCATCCCGGAAACAGGCGTCCAAAATCGAGTCCGAAATCTGATCGCAGAGTTTATCCGGATGCCCTTCGCCTACCGACTCGGAAGTAAAAAAATAACGCCGTTTTGCCATAGCAAACTCCTATAGGACTAATATATAAAAAACCGGGAAAAATGAAAAGCCCCGCGCCATATTTTCCCTCCTTTTGTCTTAATCGGCCACCGTAAAGTGAATATTCGTTGAATAGCAAACAAAAGCAGGGGTCAGACCCAGGGCGGTCGCATTTACTTTTTTCATTCGTTTTTTGCGCATTTTTTGCGGTTTCACCGCAAAAAACCGGGCTATCCGGAGTTCCGCTTCGCTCCATTCCCTCAGCTAAGGCAGCCTCCGGCTGCCACGCTTCGGGAACGCTCCGCGCCCCTCCAATCCCTTGCGCGGTTGGCTGGAGGCGGCATTTTCCGCAGAGCCTACGGCTACTCTTTAGGCGGACTGCCCTTGAGGGCAGGCTACAATTCGCCGACAAGCTCTGGATAATATGCTATGGCCGTACAACGGCAATGTCCTTCCCCTTTACAGATATTTTCTCCAGGGTGTACCTTAACGGCAGTTTTGGGGCGTAGAATCCAATCTTTCCCTTTGTTGCGGGAATACACCATTGGGTCTGCCCAAAGGCATAGTTTACCGTCCATAACCCGGCAATCCGGACAGACCCGCTCATCCCCAGAGGTTTCCCATACATACATCGTAAGACCAGTAGATTCCATTCTTTCCTTGGTTTCAGTACCGGCTTGTTTTGAACGCTCTGCCGGTGTCATTTTTTTCCATGCTTCCTGACGGGTGCGTATCTGTTTAGCCTCATCGGAATCGTCAGGTATGTATCTTTGTGTATACACAACCTTGTCAATTTCGGAGGATTGATCTTTAGGGCCTATTGGAGCTTTTTTCCGCATTGCGGCAAGTAATTTTTTTGTTTTTTCATGGGCTTCAATAAGTAGAGCGTTTATTTCCTTTTTTAATCTAAAATTTTCAGATAACATAGGGACAGGGATTTCTTTATCAAGCAACGACATATTTGCAAAAAGTCTCATGTTATCCATTTTAATTCTTGAAAGTTCTGTTTTTGTGATAAAACGATTTATATGTAAACCTTCGGGACCATATTTATTATTAATAATTTCTGATAAACACTGTTCAAATATAGCTGGATTTTTCTTAATATAATTCCTATTAGTGAATTCAAATGTGCTCGCCATTCGCATTATATCTTTTGGTAAAAGCGTTATATTAAAGCTGTAATAGCAAAGCAATAATAAGTTAGGCGAGAAGTTATATTCATGCTCTTTATCTAAGGACTTGATGAATTCAAGAATGAACTCTCCCTTCTTTTGCAGCATACATGATAAAATCAATGCGTTTGCGGAATATGATTGAAATGAATGGTTTTTATGAATATCACGTAGTTTCAAGATTACTCTAAAGGCGGAATCGAAATCGCCACGCAGCAAATGCCGTTCAAGCCCATAATAAAGGATAAAAACATACCCTATATCAATAGTTTCATCATAAGGATTTGTTAGTAATTTTGCATAAATATATCTTTGTTCCGGTGTTAAACTTGAGTAGTCAGGATAGTATGAAGGACGGGGGATTTCAGTTTCAATTAATGGTTTAAGAATTGGATGCTTTACGTATATTAGGCTAGGTTCTTCCGAACCATATATTGTAAATGAAATTCGCATACCGCAATACTCATATTCAGGGACAGATTCTAGCGGTTCTCTTGTATAATTCTTATATTTCCCATCTGCGATCCACAACAAATCTTTTATATCATCATGAATAATAAAATCCTGATCCTGAAACAGGGTTATATGCCTGTCAGACGAGATTGGGGATTTAGCACTCTCCGCTTGGTATCTGTTCTTTTCTGCTAATTTATTTTGTACTGCCTCCAATTTCTCATTTACGGTTGAACGATGAAGACTTACAGATATATTAGACTTTTTTCTGCTCTTGATTATGCAAACAATGCCAAAAATGATACCGGCTATACCTGCGGGCGGTACTGCTATTGCCACTAAAAGGCTGATCACTACTAAAATAATTCCCAGAATTCGCAGTATTGATCTCACAAGTTTACTACTCGCTTTTGAATTATCGGACTGTCTTTTTCTGACAAGTTTTTCAATTGCTGGCGGTACTTCAGCATCAAGAATCTTATTTATAAGTTTTTTGAAAATTCCCATTTTTTATTCTTTTTTAGGTTTAGCGAATTGGTTCGCACACGCTTTGCATATCCACACAATATCTGTCTGCGTCTTGCCTTTGCCCATTCCAATAACACCTGCCGCCAGGCCAATAGGCCCTAAAGCAAGCCCTCCGACTGCCGCTTTACCAAGGCCAAATCCTTTTGTTTTTCCTTTTGTAACCGGCATAGGTTCAATATTTTCCGAACCACATTTAGGGCAGCGTAGTTTTTTCTCATTTTTCGTTTCATTATAGCTATTCTGAAGCGTATCAATATCATCTTGTGCTTCTTTTTGATGATAGTTCAATGAACTTTCCTCTTGAGAAGAACTATTTGAGACAACAACTGTCTCTTTCTTATTTATCAAGCTGACTAATCGTTGAAAATTATTCAGCACTTGACCAATATCAAAAATACCTTGACTGGTTTGTAGTTTCAAATTCGTATTTTTACCTTCAGGAAAGACCAGCCCTATGATCTCACTACGATCAATAATAATACTTTGGAAAGTTTTATCTGCTAAAGGTATTTGACCATAAAATTTCTTATCGGTAATGACAACTGCGCCAACATTCCCACTTGCCTTTTCGGGATATGACTCACTGCTGAATAAAATATTTTCATCGGCAGGTATCATTTTACAAAGTTCCATATAGGAAGTTTTTGACAATAACCCAACTTTAAATCCAGCCGTTTTCAGTTTATCCTTAAAAGAATAAAACTCCATATTGTCCCCCTTGTATATCACACTCTCTTTATTTTTTGACCGGAAACGGTATTATCCAGGAAGGCCGTTCGTCCCGGTGCCTGTCCCCTTTTTGCGGTCTACTACGGCAGCAACAGCTCCCCGTATCATATCAAGCTCATTGTCATCAAGCAAGGAAAGCCCCTGGACAATATCCGATATATGCTCTGGCGGAGAGAATTCCCAGCCTTTTTCCTGGATATAGCCCCGAAGGTACTGTTCCCCAGCCTCACCGTCTACCAACTCCTCAACGGTGGTTTTTAATACCTTAGCACAACGGTAAGCAATATCAACCGATGGGCTTGTCTTTTTAGTTTGCCCGTTAATTATTGCTGTTTTACCGAGATTAGCGTTCTTGATAAGCCAAATATCTGGCTTATCCATCGTATTTAAGCGCCTTTTTATCTTATCCCAAAAATTTTCGTCCATACAAGTTAATTTCGGCAAAAACATAAAAAAGTTTGAAAAATAGAATAAATTTACTTGACATTCTCTAAATATCAAATTATTATGTTATTATGGTTTGAAAAATCAAACCTCATAGATAGAAAACCTTGTGCCGGCAGGGTGATATGGGGAGTTGCTTCCAAGCCCAGACCGGCACCTGGGCAGTCCGAAAGGAGGAGGCAATTCCCCCTTTTATTTGGAGGTAAGGGATGAACGAGGAAAAAAACATGTCATTCATGGAAGACATTTTAACGGCGATGAATGCACTGAAAGACGTTGAGAAATTTCTTGCGGGGAAAGGAGCCTACCTCAATCCCAAGTTTGAGATTGAGATGGGCGCTGATGTCTGTGTCAAGGCGTCTATTTATTTTGATTTGCAGAAGCTGAAGCAATGTAGCTGCCAATAAAAGTAGCAAGCGGCAGATACTCATCAAATGTTTTTTTCACCATTGCTTCAATGTGTGATTTTTGGGTAAGGCCGAGTATAAGAGTAGCTATTTCTAGGGCTTTTACCCTGATTTCTTGTTCGGTCATGAACATCTCCGGCTTGATTATCGGATCAGCCGGAGGAATATTGAGGAGGTAAGAGAACAATGGAAAAATTAAAAACGCTTATAGAAGCGGCAAATGCGTTGAAAGAAGACGGTTACGAAGTGACGTGGAGTTTCAATGAGGGAAGCGCCTTTTTGGAAGGGAAGGCGGTTAACTCCCGCAGGCTTTCACTGGCTATTCGCAAAAACCATCCGGCAAGCGGGGAAGCGAAAGAGATTATGGCGTTAATTCAGTCATAAAATCGCTTTCGTCAAGGAGGTGAATAGCTTCCTCGACGAGGGCGTCAATAATCAGTTTCGGGCTTCCTTTGTACCGGTCACTGATTTGAATAATACCGGCTTGATAAAGCGAAAAGGTGAGGTTTAGCATGGCAATTTTGTCCGAGATCGCCAGGTTAGTGAAGCTCAATTTGTCCATAAGCCCATTGTCGGTAGGAATCAAGGAGATGTTTAGGATGGATTATTTCTTGCCGTTCTTGGCTGACTTCGCTGCCCTAGCCGGGTCCTCTGGCTTTGCCTTCGGAGGGCGGCCCCGTTTGTTGGCATCCCGGATTTTTTCAGGTGTATCAAATGGGAAAACAGCCTCTCTTGTTAGAGGTTTTATACCAGCCCGTTCAATTCGGCGTGCGGCCGTTTGTACGGGGATTTTTAAGAGGTTAGCAATTTCCGAAACTGTTAAGCCTTCCATATTAAGAGTATCGGATAATTTGAGAAAAAAATGTCGAAATTTTTTAACAAAATGCTTGACATATTGTTAAAATTAAACGACAATATAATATAGACAAACCAAAGTTTCTAAGAGGTAGTTGAACTTAGGAACTCAATCAAGGCTTTTGGGCCGCTGATGTCAGGATCAACTACTGGCGGAGGCGGCTTTTTTATTTGTCCGGCA
>JAIRZS010000212.1 GCA_031267115.1 Treponema sp. | reverse complement strand
AAGGCCTCTTGAAACGGTTTCTTTGTTAAAGCCGGCGGGGCTTGCCGGCTTTCAGGACAGCCTCGATGAAGCGCACCGTTTCCCGGCCGTCTTCGCCGCTTACCGCCGGGGGCCGCCCGTCCCGGATAGCGCCGCAAAAATCGTCAAGCTGGCAGGTAAAAAAGTGGGTTATGGCGGAACCCCGCGCTTCCAGTTCTTTGAAAAAAGCCTCGTCCTCTTTGCGGAATGTGTCCAAAAGGCCCTGCTCGCCCTCGATAGTCCAAAGATCGTTCAGGGGCGGTTCCACAACCCCGCTCATCCCCGCGATGAACATAGCGCCGCCGTCGGTCTGGACTCCCGTGGAATAGGCGGAACTGCCGTGAACATGCACCTTGGCGTAGATGCCGGGTTTCTGGGAATTGCTTACCAGCACCGACCCCAGGGCGCCGCTTTTAAAGCGGATCGCGGCAACAGCGCTGTCCTCCACCTCGATATAGGGGTGGTTAAAGTTATCCCAAAAGCCCTGCACCTCCCCGAAAGGCCCCATAAACCAGTGGAGCAGATCGATTTGGTGGGGCGCCTGGTTGATCAGGATTCCGCCCCCCTCGGTGGACCATTTTCCCCGCCAGGGATCGCTGTCATAGTAGGCCTTGTCCCGCCAGCCCAGAATAGTAAGCTGGGCCAGGGCGGGCTTGCCGATTTTCCCCGAGGCAATGGCCTCCTTGATGCGGACACAGGCGGGGAACCAGCGGCGCTGGCTTACCACCGAAAGGCATTTCCCCGCCTTTTTCGAGGCGGCGATAATATCGTCGCATTCGGCTTCGGTCAAAGCCATAGGCTTTTCCACCAGTACGTGGGCGCCTGCGGCAAAGGCTTCCAGCGCGCCGTCCCGGTGCCGGGGGTGCGGGGTAGTGATAATGACGGCGTCCACGTTGTCCTTACGGACCATCTCTTCCGCCGTGCCGCGCGAGGCGATCTTCCATTGGGCTGCAAAATTGTCCCGCCGTTCCGTATTCCGCCCGCAGACGGAAACCAGTTCCCCCCGGGCGGAAGCCGCCAGTGCCTGGACGTAAAGATTGGCCACCTTTCCGTAGCCCATAAGGCCGAAACGTATCTTGTCTTTCATGGGATAAGCACCACCTTGAGGAGGTTGTCTTCCCGGTTGTAGAGTTTGTCGAACCAGATCTGCCCCTCGGAAAGGGGCTCCTTCCTGCTGATAAGGGATTCCACGTCTATCTTTTTCCGGGCAATAAGGTCAAGGACAAGGGGGTATTCCCCGGCTATGGCGCACGAGCCAAAGATGCTTATCTGCCTGGTAACCACGCTTTGCAGGGGAAGGTCTATCCTGGGGCTTACATTGCCGATCAGCGTCACCGAGCCGCCCTTGCGCACCAGGCCGAGGGCGGTCTGCACGGGCGCGTTTGCCCCGACCGCCTCAAAAACCCGGTCCGCGCCGCGTCCGGCGCTCAGTTCCCCGACTTTCCGGCCAAGGCCCTCGTCAACGGGATCAAACGCCGCGTCCGCCCCCCGCTCCAGGGCGGCCTCCCGCCTCGCCGGGTCCGTGTCCAGGGCGATAATTTTCCCCGAAGTTGACGCCCGCGCAATACCGAGGAGGAGAAGCCCGATGACGCCCGCGCCGACTATGACCACGGTCTCGTCCAGGCCCACCGGGGTAATCCTGAAGGCATGGGCCGCCACCCCCGCCGGTTCCGTCATAGCCGCTTCCTCGTAAGAGATACCCTGGGGCAAGGGATAGCAGATATGTTCGGGTACCAGCACATATTCGGCAAAGACCCCGTGCCGCCGGTATTCGTCGCAGGAAACCCCCAGGACCATACGGTTATCGCAGAGATTGACCTGGCCGTTCTGGCAGTAAAAACAGGAGCCGCAATAAATGGTAGAATCAAAAGTAACGCAGTCGCCGGCCTTGAAACGCGCCACATCCTTGCCCACGGCGGCAACATCCCCGGAGGCTTCGTGGCCCATAATAATGGGGGGCTTCCGCCTGCCCGTGGAACCGTCAAAACCGTGAATATCGGAGCCGCAAATTGCCGCGGCCCTGACCCGCACCAGAATGTCGCGGCCCCCGGTAACCTGGGGATCCGGCACATCGGTGTACAGCAGCTTCTTGTATTCTTCCATTACCAGCGCTTTCATATTTTCCCCCTGCCGTCCCTGTCCGGCATTTTCCGCCGCCCCAACAAATCCCCGCAATGCCCTTCCGCTTTCCGCCGGGCAAACCGGGAATTGCTTTCAATAGATACGGCTCTCTTTCGAATTTTCATAATAATCCGGGCTGTTCCCCAGTTTTTCCAGAACCGCAAGGCTTGCCCTGTTGATCTTTTCCACCACACCGGCGGGGAGCGCCAGTTCCGCGGCGCGGATATTTTCATCAAGTTCTTTTTCGTTCCGCGACCCTATAAGAGCGGTAGCAATATGCTGATTCGCCAGGACCCAGGCAACCGAAAGCTGGGCCGTCGAAACCCCCAGTTCCGCGGAAAGCTCCCGGAGCAGCGCCACCGTCCGGAACACCTCCTCCTCGGCCCCGGCCTCGTAATGGCGGGAAACGCCCTTCCCCCTTTCCTGGGCAAAATGCCGCGAATGGGCCTGGTGGGGCGGCACGTCATCGGCGGTCCTGTATATCCCGGCCAGCACCCCCTGCTGGAGCGTCATAGAAGAAATTATCCTGATGCCCTGTTCCGCGCAATAGGGCATAATCTCGGCCTCAATCGCCCGGGAAATAATGTTATAGGGCATTTCATTCACCGCAATCCCGGAACAGAACGAGACAGCCTCCCGGAGCTGCCTGATACCGTAATTGCTCACCCCGATATAGCGTATCTTCCCCTCTTTTTTAAGCTCGTCCAGGGCCGCGAAAGCCTCCTCGGTAGAGGGAGGCCGGGCGATAATCTCCGGATCGTCGGTAAAGTGCCTAATCCCCAGCGGGTTGATAGGCCAGTGCAGCATATACATGTCCAGGTAATCCATCCCCAGATTGCGGAGAGAATTCTCGCATTCCTCCCTAAGGGCCGTCCGGTAAGCCTTTGCGGGCGAAACCTTGGAAATCACAAAAGCCCTGTCCCGCAGCCCCCTAAGCGCCTTCCCCAGGGAAAGCTCGCTGGCCCCGTCGTTGTACATCCGGGCAGTATCAAAAACATTGAGGCCCTTTTCAACTGCCATGCGGACAACAGCGTCCACATCCTTCTGGTTCTGGTCCCCCCAGTAGTCCCCGCCCCCAAAGGCCCAGCAGCCAATCCCGATACGGCTCAACCCGTCCAGCC